>JAURXG010000197.1 GCA_030654555.1 Aquabacterium sp. | reverse complement strand
ACGAGAAGGTGGCCTACGACCCGACGACCCAGCAGCTGCCCGGCGGCGTGATCCTCAACGGCAATTGGGACGAGATCCTCCCCATCGACCCGCGCGACCCCGAGCAGGTGCAGGAGTTCGTCACGCACAGCTGGTACAAGTACGGCGACGAGACCAAGGGCCTGCATCCCTGGGACGGCGTGACCGAGCCCCACTACGCGCTGGGCGCCAAGACCAAGGGCAGCACGACCCACATCGAGCAGATCGACGAGAGCGCCAAGTACTCGTGGATCAAGAGCCCGCGCTGGCGCGGCCATGCGCTGGAGGTGGGGCCGCTGTCGCGCTACATCCTGGGCTACGTGCACGCCAGCAAGGGCAACCCGCATTGCCAGCGCGTCAAGGAGCAGGTGGACGTCTCGGCGCAGATGATCAACAGCGCCATCCCCAAGGCGCTGGGCCTGCCCGAGACGAGCTACACCCTCAAGCAGCTGCTGCCCACCACCATCGGCCGCACGCTGGCCCGCGCGCTGGAAGGCCAGTACTGCGGCGAGATGATGCTGGCCGACTACCACGAGCTGCTGGCCAACCTGAAGGCCGGCGACCGCGCCACCGCCAACGTCGAGAAGTGGGACCCGAGCACCTGGCCCAAGGAGGCCAAGGGCGTGGGCACCGTGGCCGCGCCGCGCGGCATGCTGGGCCACTGGATCAGGATCAAGGACGGCAAGATCGAGAACTACCAGTGCGTGGTGCCCACCACCTGGAACGGCAGCCCGCGCGATGCCAAGGGCCAGATCGGCGCCTTCGAGGCCAGCCTGATGAACACGCCGATGGCCAACCCCGAGCAGCCGGTGGAGATCCTGCGCACGCTGCACAGCTTCGATCCCTGCCTGGCCTGCTCGACCCATGTGATGAGCGAGGACGGCCGCGAGCTCACGACCGTCAAGGTGCGCTGAAGCGCGCGCCCGCCCTGATCGCCCCGACAGCCCCGATCCAATCGCACGAGGAGACACGATGACCCAGCCCTTGATCCGCACCCTGGCAGGCGTGGCCGCACTGGCCGCTGCCGCCAGCGCCGCAGCCCACACCGGCCACGCCGACGTCCATCTCGGTGGCCACGACGCGGCCAGCCTGTTCACCGGCCTGCTCCACCCGCTGGGCGGCGCCGACCACCTGCTGGCCATGCTGGCGGTGGGCCTGTGGTCGGCCGCCGCGCTGCCGGCCGGCCGGCGCGCGGCCGGGCCGCTGGCCTTCCTGCTGGCGCTGGGCTGGGG
>JAURXG010000035.1 GCA_030654555.1 Aquabacterium sp. | reverse complement strand
AATTTCGACATTTGGAGCTTTGACATGCGCCTCCTCGGCAAAGCGCTCACCTTCGACGATGTGTTGTTGGTGCCCGCCTTCTCCCAGGTGTTGCCCCGCGACACCTCGCTTGCGACCCAGCTGTCGCGCAACATCCGCCTGAACCTGCCGCTGGTGTCCGCCGCGATGGACACCGTGACCGAGGCGCGCCTGGCGATCGCCATCGCGCAGGAGGGCGGCATCGGCATCGTGCACAAGAACCTCAGCCCCAAGCAGCAGGCGGCCGAGGTGGCCCGCGTCAAGCGCTATGAATCGGGCCTGCTGCGCGACCCGATCACCGTCTCGCCCGGCGTGCCGGTGCGCGATGTGATCGCGCTGTCGCGCCAGCACGGCATCTCGGGCTTCCCGGTGATCGAGGACGGCCGCGTGGTGGGCATCATCACCGGGCGCGACCTGCGCTTCGAGACCCGGCTCGACGCCACCGTGCGCGAGATCATGACGCCGCGCGAGAAGCTCGTCGTCGTCAAGGAAGGCGCCACCATCACCGAGGGCAAGGCGCTGATGCACCAGCACAAGCTGGAGCGGGTGCTGGTGGTCAACGACGCCTTCGAGCTGCGCGGCCTGATGACGGTGAAGGACATCACCAAGCAGACCAACTTTCCCAACGCCGCACGCGACGCCCGCGGGCAGCTGCGCGTGGGCGCCGCGGTGGGCGTGGGCGAGGGCACCGAGGAGCGGGTCGAACTGCTGGTCAGGGCCGGCGTCGATGCGCTGGTGGTCGATACCGCGCACGGCCACTCGGCCGGCGTGATCGAGCGCGTGCGCTGGGTCAAGCGCCACTACCCGCAGATCGACGTGATCGGCGGCAACATCGCCACCGGCGCGGCCGCGCTGGCGCTGGCCGAGGCCGGTGCCGACGGCGTGAAGGTGGGCATCGGTCCGGGCTCGATCTGCACCCCCCGCATCGTGGCCGGCGTGGGCGTGCCGCAGATCACCGCCATCGACAACGTGGCGATGGCGCTGCGCGGCAGCGGCGTGCCGCTGATCGC
>JAURXG010000034.1 GCA_030654555.1 Aquabacterium sp. | reverse complement strand
TGGGCGTGGTGGTCGACAACTTCAGCTACACCACGCCGGTGCCCGAGCCCGAGAGCGTCGCGCTGATGCTGGCCGGCCTGGCCGCGCTGGGCCTGCTGGCGCGCCGCCGCGCCTGAAGGCCGGGCGGACCGCGCGCACCAGCCGCGGTCTGCCGCTGATCAGCCGGCGACCGGCCCGCGATACCATGGGCGGCAACGCCGCAACCCCCTGGCAACCGCCACGGGGTTCGCGGCGCGAGCCCGCAGCGCCGCCCATGAAAACCGCCGTCATCACCGATCTGCACGCCAACCGCGAAGCGGTGGAAGCTGTGCTCGACAGCGCGCGCAGCCAGGGCGCGCAGCGCTTCGTGCTGCTGGGCGACTTCGTCGGCTACGGCGCCGACCCGGCCTGGGTGGTCGACGAGGTGCGCCAGCTGGTGCGCCAGGGCGCCATGGCCGTGATGGGCAACCATGACCAGGCGGTGGTGCGCGGCGCCTCACCCAACATTCGGCCCGACGCCCGCTACGTGGACGAATGGACACGCAGCCAGCTCGATGCGGCGCAGCTCGATTTCCTCGCCAGCCTGCCGATGACGCAGCCCCACGGTGACCATTTCTACGTGCATGCCAACGCCTGGTCGCCGTCGGGCTGGGACTACATCCAGGCCCGCGCCGACGCCATGCGCAGCCTGCACGCCACCGACGCGCGCTACACCTTTTGCGGCCACATGCACGAGCCCAAGCTGTACAACCTGTCGAGCACCGGCAAGGCGGGCGATTTTGTGCCCACGCCCGGCGTGCCCATCCCGGTGCCCGCGCACCGCCAATGGCTGGTGATCCCGGGCTCGGCCGGCCAGCCGCGCGACGGCAACCCGGCCGCCTGCTGGGCGATGTTCGACGAAACCGCCGGCGCCGTCACCTTCCACCGCGTGCCCTACGACCACGAAAGTGCCGGCGCCAAGATCCGCGCCGCCAACTTGCCGCAGCGGCTGGCCGACCGGCTGGAGGACGGACATTGAGCGCACAGCGGGACGAGCGCCGGGCCACCGTCGGCCAGAGGCCGATGGTCCTCGGCAGGCACGGGCAGTCCGCAGGGACTGCCCGAGTCCGGCCTCGGTTCACCAAGCCGGGCCGAGTTCCCTCGGGGGATCGACGGCGGTAGCCCGCCAGCGCGGGGCCCATCAGCTGCCCCGGGAAGTGCGGCTGATCGGCGGCACGCTCAAGCGCAGCAAGCTGCCGGTGGCCGACCGGCCCGGCCTGCGGCCCACGCCCGACCGGGTGCGCGAGACGCTGTTCAATTGGCTGGGCGCCGACCTGACGGGCTGGCGGGTGCTGGACGCGTTTGCCGGCAGCGGCGCGCTGGGCTTCGAGGCCGCCTCGCGCGGCGCGTCCGAGGTGCTGCTGCTCGAGCGCGACGCGGCGCTGGTGGCCAGCCTGCGCGACAGCCAGGCGCGGCTGAAGGTCGCCGCGCTGCGCATCGAGGCGGCCGACGCGCTGGCGTGGATGGCCCGCGGCGCCCCCGCCCGGTTCGACCTGGTGCTGCTCGATCCACCCTTCGACGCGGGCCTGCAGCCGGCCGCGCTGGCGGTGGCTGCGCCGCTGGTGGCCGACGACGGTTGCCTGTACCTGGAGTCACCGGCGCCGCTGGCAGAAGCCGAGATGCCTGCCGGATTTGCACTTTTGCGACACGGCCGCGCCGGCTTGGTGCACTATCATTTGCTGCGGCGCAGCACCTGATCGGGGTCAAGCGCCCCCTGAGACACCGAGGAGACGACCGTGACCCACGCCAAGTTCATGACCGCCGTCTACCCCGGCACCTTCGACCCGATGACGCTGGGCCACGAGGACCTGATGCGACGGGCCTCGCGCCTGTTCGACAAGCTGATCCTGGCGGTGGCCGCGGGGCACCACAAGCGCACGATGTTCAACGTCGACGAGCGCATGGACATGGCGCAGGAGATCGCCCGGCCCTACGGCAACATCGAGGTGATTCCGTTCCGCGGGCTGCTGCGCGACTTCGTGGTGGGCAACGGCGGCAACGTGGTGGTGCGCGGCCTGCGCGCGGTGAGCGACTTCGAGTACGAGTTCCAGATGGCGGGCATGAACCGCCAGCTGATGCCCGACGTGGAGACGCTGTTCCTCACCCCGTCAGACCAGTACCAGTTCGTCAGCAGCACCTTCGTGCGCGAGATTGCCACCCTGGGCGGTGATGTCTCCAAGTTCGTGGCACCCTCGGTGCTTGCACGGCTGAAGGAGCGCGTGGCGCGCCCGCCGGCGGAAGAGTGAGCCCATGGCCCTGATGATCACCGACGAGTGCATCAACTGCGACGTCTGCGAGCCCGAATGCCCCAACCAGGCCATCTCGATGGGCGAGGAGTTCTACCAGATCGATCCCGGCAAGTGCACCGAATGCGTGGGCCACTTCGATGAGCCGCAGTGCGTGCAGGTGTGCCCGGTGGCCTGCATCCCGGTGAACCCGCAGCATGTCGAGACCCGGGACCAGCTCTGGTCCAAGTACCGCGTGCTGATCGCCGGCCAGGCGGCTTGAGCCGCGGCGCCGCTAGGCGGCGCGGGCAGTCTTCGCCTTCTTCTTCGGCGTCTTGGCGAGCTTGGCGGTCTTGACCTTGCCGCCGGGTTGGCTGGCCGCCCGCTTGGGCGCGTCGGCCGCCATGGGCCCGATGCCCGCCGCCCGCTGGGCCGCCGCCGCCTTCTCGCGCGCCAGGCGCTCGGTGCGCAGCCGATCGGCCAGCGCGGCCTCGCGGCGTTTCACGTCCTGGGCCTGCTGCCGCTGGTCGGCGCTGCGGGGATCGTCGGCCGCCACCGGCTTGCCGCCCGGGCAGGGCGCATCGGAATAGCTGCTGCCGCAGCGGTACACCCCGGCCGCCGGCGCCTGCGCGCTGGCCCCCGTCGCGCACAGCAGCAGGGCCACCACGCTCGCGGCGGGCAGGCCGAAGACCATCGGGCAGCGAGGTGGCATGGCGGTTCCTTGGTCGAGGCTCAAGCGCTGGCGTCGGTGGGCGGCGCGGCGGGGGCAGGGGCAGGGGCAGG
>JAURXG010000023.1 GCA_030654555.1 Aquabacterium sp. | reverse complement strand
TGCCGCGCCCGCCGGCGTGGATCTGGGCCTTGACCACCCAGACCGAGCCGCCCAGCTTCTGCGCGGCCTCGACGGCTTCGTGCACGGTGAACGCGGGGATGCCGCGCGGCACCGGCACGCCGAACTGGCGCAGGATCTCTTTGGCCTGGTAGTCGTGGATCTTCATGAAGGGGCTCGCTGCAAAGGGGGAGGGGCATGCCGGCTGGCCGGGTCATCGGGCCATGGAACCTGCGGGCCAGACGGTGAGCCGCCAGCCCGGATCGGCCAGCCAGTTCAACCGTCGACGGCGTGCAAACCCCCCCAATTTAGCATGCGGCGCTGCGGGAAAACCCGGCCCGCCGGCCGCGAGCCGATCAGGTGTCGCTGAACTCCGCGTCGTCGGCGGGGTGGGCGCCGCGGGCAACCACGCGCCGAATCACGTCCATCGAGAACCCGCGGCCCGCCAAGAAGCGCATCTGCCGCACGCGGGCGGCGGCGTCGGCGGCCGGCGCGTCGAACTTGCGTCGCCACACCTCGCAGGCGCGGTGAAACTCGCTCTGCTTCAACGCCTGCTGGGCGCTGGCATCGAGCATGACGCCGTGCTGCTGCAGCTCTTGCCGGATGCGCAGGTTGCCGTAGCGCGCCTGCCGCGCATGCACCCGGCTCTCGACAAAGCGGGCCTGCGACAGGTAGCCATGGGCTTCCAGCCACTGCAGCAGGGCCTCGACCTCGGCGGCTGCATCGGCCCTGCTGGGGGCAGCGCCCGCGGGCGCGGCGGACGTGCCGGCCGCCGGCACTGGTGCCTCGCTCTCGCCATCGCCATCGGCCTCGGCGGAGGCCATCGTGGCGTCACGCCGGGCACGGTCTTGCAGCAGACGCAGCAGCTTGTCGCGCAGCTCGTTGCGGCTGTGCTCGCGCTGCGCCAGCCATTGCAGCGCGCGCACCTTCAGCGAAGCGGGTCGGGGCGTCATGCCGCCTGGTGCCCTGCCCGGCCATAAGCCGGGCGGGCGCGCTTATTCTTCGGCCGCCTTGGCCACGCCGGCGGCCTGCAGCGGCACGCCCAGCGCTTCGCGCACGCGGTTCTCGATTTCCAGCGAGATGTCGGGGTTCTCGCGCAGGAACTCGCGCGCGTTGTCCTTGCCCTGGCCGATCTTCTCGCCCTTGTAGGCATACCAAGCGCCCGACTTGTCGACGATCTTGGCTTCGACGCCCAGATCGATGATCTCGCCCTCGCGGCTGATGCCTTCGCCGTAGAGGATGTCGAACTCGGCGGTCTTGAAGGGCGGCGCCACCTTGTTCTTGACGACCTTGACCTTGGTCTCGCTGCCGATCACCTCTTCGCCGCGCTTGATGCTGCCGGTGCGGCGGATGTCCAGGCGCACCGAGCTGTAGAACTTCAGCGCGTTGCCGCCGGTGGTGGTCTCG
>JAURXG010000021.1 GCA_030654555.1 Aquabacterium sp. | reverse complement strand
CCTGCCCTGCGCCGATGAGGGTGGTCAGGAAGATGACCGAGAAAGCCGGATTCATGGTGTCGCTCGGGGGTCGGTCAGGGGGCGTGGATCAGGTTGCATAGTCTTCGCGGCCGGGCCCTTGCTGCGGAGCTTCGGGCCGCTTGCCGTCGATCTTCAGCGGGTTGTCCACCCGCACCAGGTCTTCGGCGTGCACCACCGCGTCGTGGCGGCGGCGCGGCAGGTAGTGGTTGGCCGGGCGAGTGTTCCACTCGGGCATCAGCGTGTAGCCGCCGCGGTCGCGGATGGCCACCGACACGGCCGACGCCGGGTCGTGCACGTCGCCGAACAGCCGCGCGCTCGACGGGCAGGCCAGCACGCAGGCCGGCTTGCGCTCGGCTTCGGGCAGGGTCTTGCTGGTGACGCGGTCGACGCACAGCGTGCACTTGCTCATCACCTTGCGCTCTTCGTCGAACTCGCGCGCGCCGTAGGGGCAGGCCCAGCTGCAGTACTTGCAGCCGATGCACTTGTCGTAGTCGACCAGCACGATGCCGTCCTCGGCGCGCTTGTAGCTGGCGCCGGTGGGGCACACCGGCACGCAGGGCGGGTCTTCGCAGTGCAGGCAGCTCTTGGGGAAATGCACCGTCTGGGTGTTCGGGTACTCGCCCACCTCGAAGGTCTGCACCCGGTTGAAGAAGGTGCCGGTCGGGTCCTTGCCGTAGGGCTGGTCGTCGACCAGCGGGCCGGCAGAACCCGAGGTGTTCCACTGCTTGCAGCTGGTGACGCAGGCATGGCAGCCCACGCAGACGTTGAGGTCGATGACCAACGCGAGCTGGGTCATGCTTCAGCCCTTCCTGCCCAGACCCAGGCCCGCCATCCAGCCGCGGCGCCGCGGGGCGGCGCCCATGCCGGCCACGGGCTGCATCGGTGCGGCGGCCTGCGGCCAGCTCTGTGGGGCCTCGTCGGGCTGGGCCTTGTAGATGCGCACCCGCACGTCGTACCAGGCGGCCTGGCCGGTGATCGGGTCGCTGTTGGAGACCACCGCACCGGTGCCACCGGCCACCGGCAGCTCCTCGCGGATCAGGTGGTTGAGCAGGAAGCCGCGTTGCGATTCGTTGGCGTCGGGCGTCAGGTTCCAGGCGCCGGCGGCCTTGCCGATGGCGTTCCAGGTCCAGACCGTGCCGGGCTCCACCGCCTCGGAGTAGCGGCACAGGCAGCGCACCTTGCCCCAGGGCGACTCGACCCACATCCAGCCGCCGTCGGCGATGCCCTCCGCCTGCGCCGTCTTCGGGTTGACGAACAGGTAGTTGTGGGTGTGGATCTGGCGCAGCCAGGCGTTCTGCGAATCCCAGGAGTGGTACATCGCCATCGGCCGCTGCGTCACCGCGTTCAGCGGATAACGCGTGGTGTCGGTGGCCTGCTCTTCCAGCGGCGCGTAGTAGAACGGCAGCGGATCGAAGTAGGTCATCACGCGCTGGCGGTGCCGCTCGGGCGGCTGCTTGCCCGGGCGCTTGCCCTGCGCCGCCAGCCGGAAGCGCTGCAGGAACTCGGAGTACAGGTGGATGACGATCGGATCGCGGTCGCGCCGCAGCCCGGCGCCCTGCGCCCAGCGCATGTAGTCGTCGTTCCAGTTGCGCATGTACTGCTGGCCCGGCGGCAGCACGTGGTGGAAGACGCAGTTGTTCTTCTCGTACATCTGCCACTGCTTGGGGTTGGGCTCGCCGCGCATCGACTTCTCGCCGCCCTTGCCGCGCCAGCCGGCCAGGAAGCCGATGCCCGAGCCGGGCGCGGTCTCGTAGTTGACGATGAAGTCGGGGTAGTCGCGGAACTTGCGGCCGCCGTCGGCCGCGGTGAAGGCGGGCAACTGCAGCCGGCCGGCCAGCTCGACCAGCACCTCCTGGAACGGCTTGCACTGGCCGGTGGGCGGCAGCACCGGGATGCGCACCGAATCCACCGGACCGTCGAACTCGGAGATCGGCCGGTCGAGCAGCGACATGCAGTCGTGCCGCTCCAGGTAGGTGGTGTCGGGCAGGATCAGGTCGGCATAGGCCGTCATCTCGCTCTGGAATGCGTCGCAGACGACCAGGAACGGGATCTTGTACTGCCCATCCTCGCGCTTGTCGTTGAGCATCCTGCGGACCTCGGACGTGTTCATCGTCGAGTTCCAGGCCATGTTGGCCATGAAGATCAGCAGCGTGTCGATCGGGTACGGATCACCGCGCCAGGCGTTGGTGATGACGTTGTGCATCAGCCCATGCGCCGACAGCGGGTGCTCCCAGCTGAAGCCCTTGTCGATGCGCACCGGCTCACCGGCGGCGTCGACGAACAGGTCGTCGGGGCTTTCGGGCCAGCCCAGCGGCGCGCCGTTGAGCGGGGTGTCGGGCTGCACCGCGTCGGGCCCCTTGGGCGGGCGCGCGTTGGGCGGCACCGCACGCGGGTACGGTGCCTTGTGGCGGAAGCCGCCAGGCCGGTCGATGGTGCCCAGCAGGCTCATCAGGATGGCCAGCGTGCGGATGGTGTGGAAGCCGTTGCTGTGCGCGGCCAGCCCACGCATCGCGTGGAAGGCCACCGGGTTGCCGGTGACCGAATCGTGGCGCTTGCCCCAGCTGTCGGTCCAGGCGATCGGCAGCTCGATCTTCTGGTCGCGCGCGGTGATGCCCATCTCGTGGGCCAGCCGGCGGATGGTGGCCGCCGGGATGCCGGTGATGCCGGCCGCCCAGTCGGCGGTGTAGGGCTTGACGCGCTCTTCCAGCAGCTGGAAGGCGGGCACCGCGGCGGTGCCGTCGGGCATCTTGAAGTGGCCCAGCAGCGCCGGGTCGGCGCCGTCGGCGTGGTCGGCCACCGGCTGTTGCGACAGCCGGTCCCACCAGAAGAAGTTGGCCGGGCGCAGCGGGTTGACGACGTCGCCCTCGGCATTGCGCAGCATCAGGCCGAAGTCGTCGCTGGCGGCATCCTGGTTCACCAGCTGGCCGGCGTTGGTGTAGCGCGCCAGGAAGTCGCGGTCGTACAGGCCCAGCGCGATGATCTCGTGCACCAGCGCCAGCAGCAGCGCGCCGTCGGTGCCGGGCTTGATCGGCACCCACTCGTCGGCGATGGCCGAATAACCGGTGCGCACCGGGTTGATCGAGATGAAGCGCCCGCCCTGGCGCTTGAACTTGCTCAGCGCCACCTTCATCGGGTTGGAGTGATGATCCTCGGCGGTGCCGATCATCACGAACAGCCTGGCGCGGTCGAGGTCGGGACCGCCGAACTCCCAGAAGCTGCCGCCGATGGTGTAGATCATGCCCGCGGCCATGTTGACCGAGCAGAAGCCGCCATGCGCCGCGTAGTTGGGCGTGCCGAACTGGCGCGCGAACAGGCCGGTCAGCGCCTGCATCTGGTCGCGCCCGGTGAACAGCGCGAACTGCTTCGGGTCGGTGGCGCGCAGGTGGCGCAGCCGGTCCTCCAGCATCTTGAAGGCGGTGTCCCAGTCAATCGGCACGAAATGATTGGCGCCGCGCTCGCTGCCGGGCTTGCGCATCAGCGGCTGCGTCAGCCGCGCCGGCGAGTACTGCTTCATGATCCCCGACGAGCCCTTGGCGCAGATCACCCCCTGGTTCAGCGGGTGCTCGGGGTTGCCTTCGATGTAGCGCACTTCGCCATCACGCAGGTGCACGCGGATGCCGCAACGGCAGGCGCACATGTAGCACGTGGTGTTCTTGGTCTCGGTGCTGGCGCCAGGCTGGGGCGACGCGGTGGGGTCGTGCAACGGGGTGGCCGGCATCGGGGGCTTCTTCGCTAGCCGGCGGCGCGGTGCAACCGGATCTGTCTCTGGCTGCATTAGGCGCAAGGCCGCCGCGGTGCGTCTATTCCCGGTACGGGTAATGCCATGTAGCCCAAATGGGGGATGCCTGGACAACACGCGGCCGACACGCCCGGGTAGAGCCTCATGACAAATCGGCTGGCGCTTGGTTCAATCGCGGCTTATATATGCGCCACCGCCCTGCGCTGGCGGCGTATGCTGACCGCCCCGAGGACCCATCGCTTGACCCGTCCTGCCCCCTCCACTGCTGCGGCCGTCACCGCACCGGCCACCTTCCTGGCCGATCTGACGGCCGGTCTGTCGGCCGGCCGCGACCCACAATCGCTGCTGCAGCGCTTTCTCGCGCCGTTGCTGCGGCTGGCCGGCGCGCAGGGCGGCTCGGTGCGCGTGCTGGCCGACGACGACCATCGTCTGCACCTCGTCGGCACGCTGGGCCCCGCGGCCAGCCTGTGCGGCGCGGGCGAGGCCGTCGACCGCCACTGCGGCGTCTGCGGCCGGGCCGCCGCGGGTGCCGACCCGGTCTGGGCGGCCGACCGCAGCACCTGTCGCATGGCCCCGTCGGCCAGCGCGCCGGCCGGACCGGCACAGCAGGTGCTGGCGGTGCCGCTGCGCCACCAGGGCCGGGTGCTGGGCGTCTACACCCTGTTCTTCGACCAGGGCACCAGCTTGTCGCCCGACGTGCTGGGCCTGCTCGACACCGTGGGCGAGCTGCTCGGCCTGGCGCTGGCCCACGCCCGCGACGAAGCCCAGCGCCTGAACGACACGCTGGCGCAGGAGCGCCGCATGCTGGCCGCCGACGTGCACGACGGGGTGGCTCAATCCTTGAGCTTCGTCAAGATGCGCCTGCCGCTGCTGCAGGATGCGATGCACGCCGGCGACCTGCCACGTGCACAGCAGTACCTGGACGACGTGAACAGCGCCGCGGGCCAGGCCCAGGGCAGCCTGCGCACCCTGCTGACCCAGATGCGCACCACCATGGATCCGCTGGGCCTGCTGCATGCGCTGCAGGCCGCCGTGCAGGCCTTCCGTCGCAGCCACCCGACGGTGCTCGAGTTCGACAACCGGCTGCCTGATCTGCCACTGCCGCCCGACGCGCAGGCGCAGGTCTTCCACGTGGTGCAGGAGGCGCTGAACAACGTGGCCCGGCATGCCGGCGCCCGCCACGCCTGGCTGTGCATCGCCGCCGCGGCGCCGGGCTGGGCCGAGATCGTGATCGACGACGATGGCGCCGGGCTGCCCGCCGCGACGGGCGGAGGCAGCCACTACGGCCTGGCGATCATGCAGGACCGCGCGCGCCGCATCGGCGGAACGCTGAGCGTGGGCGCACGCCCGGGCGGCGGCACGCGGGTGACGCTGGCCTTTCCCTGCCGGGCACCGCTGGCGCAGCGCTGCGGCGCCATGGAGACACGCTGATGGTCGCCCCCCGCATCGTGCTGGTCGACGACCACGCGTTGTGCCGCAACGGCCTGTCCGACCTGCTGCGCCACCGCGGCGGCATGGACGTGCTGGCCGCGCTGTCCGACCCCGAGCAGCTGATCGCGGTGCTGCGCGAGCAGTCGCCCGACCTGGTGGTGATGGACCTGCGCATGCCGGCCATCGACGGCCTGAGCCTGCTGCGCCGCCTGCGCAACGAGGGCCTCGACACGCCGGTGCTGATCCTGACGATGAGCGACTCGGAGGTCGACCTGTCGGCGGCCCTGCGCGCCGGCGTACGGGGTTACCTGCTCAAGGACATGGAGCCCGAGGACGTGATCACCGCGATCGGCAACGCCGCGCGCGGCGAGCTGACGGTGGCGCCGTCGATGACGCTCAAGCTGGCGCAGCTGCTGCAGACCGGCGCGCCCGGCAATGCGCGACGCGACATGCTGGCCTCGCTGACCGAGCGCGAGCGCCAGATCCTCGACCACCTCGCGCGCGGCGAGAGCAACAAGACCATCGCCCGCGCGCTGGACATCAGCCACGACACCGTCAAACTGCATGTGCGCCACATCCTGTCGAAGCTGAACCTCAGCTCGCGGGTGGAGGCGGCGGTGTTCGCGGTCGAGGCGCGCACGGCCGGCATGCGCTGAGGCTGGACCGAGCGAGCCCCTGCGGGCACGCCAGCGCGCCGCCGCTCAGGGGCAGGCCGCCCAGTCGCCAGGCACCTTGCCCACCAGTAGCAGGAAGTTCTCGAACGGCCCCATGTTGCCCATGGCTTCGAGCTTGGGGCCTTCGAAGTGCAGGCGGCCCAGCATCATCGCGCGCATCGGGCCATAGTCGCCGGCGCCCATCTCGCGCCAGCGTGGTGTCTCGGCCCACATCAGGTAGTCGACCCCGCCGTCGAGCTTGGTGTCGCGCTGCGCACCACCGTAGACGCACCGGGCCTGGTGGTCCTTCAGCGCAATCTGCATCTCGATGCGTGCGCTCTTGGGGCAATCGGCGCGGTAGATCTGCATCAGCTTGAAACCGCGCCCGGCGTCGTTGCGCGCCCAGCCCGACTCGACCAGCTTGTCGGTCAGCACCGGATCGGCGTTCCACGCGGTGCACATGGCCTGGGCCCAGGGCACCGACAGCGCCACCGCCGGCGCCTGGGCGATGGCCGGCGCGGTGGTGGCGGCGGTGATGAGCAGGGCCAGCAGCGAAGTTGACAGTGTTTTCATGGATCAAGCTTGCAAAGGGGCCAGCGCCGCGGGCGCCGGTTCGGACTGCGACCGGCCGTCGAACCAGGCCAGGCTGTCGCGCAGGCGCACCACCTCGCCGACGATGGTCAGCGCCGGTGAACTCAGGCCGGCACGCGCGACGGCGTCGGCCAGCGTGCCCAGCGTGGCGCACACCACCTGCTGTTGCGCCGTGGTGCCCTGGGCCACCACGGCCGCAGGCCAGGTGGCTGGCAGACCATGGGCCACCAGCTGGCTGCAGATGCCGGCCAGGCCCGACAGGCCCATGTAGATCACCACCGTCTGGCGCGGGCGCACCAGCGCCGGCCAGTCGAGGTCGCAGCTGCCATCCTTCAGGTGCCCGGTGGTGAACAGGCAGCTCTGTGCGTAATCGCGGTGCGTCAGCGGGATGCCGGCGTAGCTGGCCACGCCGCAGGCCGCGGTGATGCCGGGCACCACCTCGAAGGGCACGCCCTCGGCGGCCAGCACCTGCAGCTCTTCGCCGCCGCGGCCGAAGACGAAGGGGTCACCGCCCTTCAGGCGCACCACGCGCCGTCCGGCCTGCGCCAGCCGCACCAGCAGCGCGTTGATCTGGTCCTGCGGCAGGCTGTGGTGCTCGCGCTGCTTGCCGACGTAGATCCGCTCGACCTCGTCGCCGATCAGCGCCAGCACGCCGGGGCCGACCAGGTGGTCGTAGACCACCACGTCGACCTGGCTCAGCAGGCGCGCGGCGCGCAGGGTCAGCAGATCCGGGTCACCCGGCCCGGCGCCCACCAGGTAGACGGTGCCGCAGGCACGGCGGCAGGCCGCCACCATCGCGGGGATGTCGACAAAGGCATTCATGGCCGGGCCTCCAGGGGTGCGCTGCGAACGAGACGGGGTTCAGCCACGGCTGCCACAGCCGCCGTTGCCACAAGCGCCGCTGCCGCAGCCGCCACCCGCGCGGGCCGACCCGGTGCCGCAGCCACCGCCGATGGCGGCGGCATCGGGGGGCATGAAGACGAACTCGAACCGGCTGGGCGCCACCTCGACGTAATCGAGCACGGTGTCGGCCAGCAGCGGCCGGCTGGGCGAGCCGACCAGCACGGTCAGCTCGCCGACGTGCAGCTTGTGGTCGTCCTCGCGCTCCTCGTCGAAGCCGAGCCCGTACTCGAGCGAGCCGTCGGCGATCTGGCGCGCGGCCACGCGCAGCGCCATGCCGGCGGCGTCGCTGCGCGCGGCGGCCGCCAGGATCTGATGGGCGGCACTCATCGTCATGCTGAACATCGGGCGACTCCTTCGTTGGTCGTCGGGTGGGCGTGGTGGACGTGGTGGGCGTGGTGGACGTCTGGGCGCGCGACGGCCAGGCGCGAAGCCTCGCGCCGCACGAACTCGGCGAAGCGCGGCGCCCAGTCGGAGCCGGCCGCGCTGCGCAAGTGGGCATACGACGCCACCACGTTGTGCACCAGCACGCCGTCGTGCACGCCGTCGATGCCATGTCCGCGCTCGACCCGGTAGGCAAAGGCCAGCGTCGGGTCCAGGTTCTCGAGGCTGGAGTGGTGGAACTCGTGGCCGCGCACGGACCCGCCCTGCACGCCGGCCCCGACGCCCTGCCCGCCCGCGGGCTGCGGCCCCCAGGGCATGTGCGCGGTTTCCTGCAGGTGCACGTAGCCGCGGCCCACCGGCCGGCGCTGCATCACCGCGTCGCCGGGGATCACGCCGACCATGCGCGCGGTGCGGCCCTGCCAGGTGATGCAACGCGCCAGGTACATCAGGCCGCCGCATTCGGCAGAGGTGGGCAGGCCGGCCTCGATGGCGACCCGCAGTTGGTGGCGCAGCGAGACGTTGGCCTCCAGCGCGTCCATGCAGGCTTCGGGGAAACCACCGCCGATGAACAGGCCGTCGATGGCGGGCAGTTCGCGGTCGTGCAGCGTGTCGATGGGCACCAGCTCGGCGCCGGCGGCCTGCAGCGCCGCCAGGTCGTCGGGGTAGTAGAAGCCGAAGGCGCGGTCCCGGGCGATGCCGATGCGCACGCGCGCCGGCGATGCCTGGACCACGACCGGCGGCGCCGGCGCAGAAGCCACCGCCGGCATGGCGCCCGCGCTGGCCGCCAGCGCCCGCACGGCGCCCAGGTCGACCTGGCTGGCGACGATGCGGGCCATGGCCTGCACCCGCGCCTGGGCATCGTCGACCTCGGCGCAGGGCATCAGCCCCAGGTGCCGCTCGTTGACGACCAGCCGCTCGTCCTCGGCGATGGCGCCCAGCACCGGCACGTCGGTGTAGTGCTCGATCACCGCGCGCAGCTTGGCCTCGTGGCGCGCACCGCCCAGGCGGTTGAGGATCACGCCGCCGATGCGGATCTGGCGGTCGAAGGCCTGGTAGCCCAGGATCAGCGGCGCGATGCCGCGTGTCATGCCGCGCGCGTCGATCAACAGCAGCACCGGCGCGCCCAGTTGCCGCGCCAGCGCCGCGTTGCTGTTGCTGCCGTCGAGCGCCAGGCCGTCGTACAGGCCCTTGTTGCCCTCGACGATGGCCAGGTCGGCCCCTTGCGCTTCCGCCTGGAAGCGGCGCAGCACCGCGGCCCCGTCCATCAGGTAGGCATCGAGGTTGAAGCAAGGCCGGCCGGCCGCCTGCGCCAGCCACATCGGATCGATGTAATCGGGCCCCTTTTTGAACGGCTGCACCCGGTGGCCCTGGGCACTGAACGCGGCGCACAGGCCGAGCGTGATCGTGGTCTTGCCCGAAGACTTGTGCGCGGCCGAGACCAGCAGGCGGGCCACCATGTCAGGCCTTGCCCACCGCGGCGACATCGTCCTGCGGCATGAAGTCGAGCAGCCGCACGCCCACCGTCGTCAGCAGGAAGGCCGCGCCCACACCACCCAGCCCCAGCAGCCACTCGGGCAGCGACGGTGTGTAGGCCGCCACCGCGCCATCGCCGAAGGCACTGCTGACCACCTGGCCGGGAAAGATCTCCAGCGGAAAGGCCTGCCCGCCGATGATGAACACGAACAGCCAGGCCCCGGCCCCCAGCACCACCAGCGCCGACGCGGCCAGCGTGCCGCGCTCGCCGCCCAGCCGCGGGTGGAACAGCAGCACCAGCGGCAGCACCGAACCCAGCAGCACGTAGCCGCCCCAGAACAACAGCGGGTAGATGCCGCCATCCTTCAGGATGTAGGCCTCGAACGCCGACTGGCGGGCGTGGTACAGGTTGGTGAGGTGGTACACCGCCACCAGGTACAGCGATGCGGCGATGAACACGCCCAGCAATTGCGCCATGCGGCGCTGCACCGCGGCATCCAGGTGCAGGCCGTTCCAGCGGTACATGGTGCTCTGCACGACCAGGAACACCGCCAACCCCCAGCCGAAGGACAGCACGATGAACAGCGGTGCCAGCAGCGCCGACTGGTAGGCCTGGCGCGCGACCAGGAAGCCGAAGATCGAGCCGGTGCCGGTGGTCAGCACGAAGCGCCACACCAGCGCGGCCAGGCCGGCGGCCTTGGAATAGCGGTTGAAGCGCCGCTCGAACATCGTCCACAGGTAGACCGCAACGATGGCCGCCATGCCCGAATACAGCACCACGTTCCAGGCGAACACCGAGGTGACGTTGTAGTGCGTGGCCGCGACGATGATGCGCTCGGGCCGGCCCAGGTCGAGCATCAGCACCATCAGCCCGCCGGCCAGCAGCGCCAGGCACAGCAGGCCCGACAGCGGCGCGCGCGGCTTGTACACCGGCTGGCCGAAGACCGAGCCGATCGAGGCCACGTTGAGCACGCCCGAGGCCGCCACGATCATGAAGATGGCAAACACATGCGGCAGGCCCCAGACCACCTGGTTGTTCATGCCGGTGACGATGTGGCCGTGCAGCTCCATGTAGTGCGCCGCACCCAGGCCCATCGCCGTGACCACGCCGCCCAGGGCCAGCAGCAGCCAGAAGTTGCGGGTGTCTGCAGGGGTTCGCATGGTTCAGAGCCCGTGGTAGCGCACGCCGGGATCGAGCTTCAGATCCGCGCGCAGCTGGGTGGTCTGGATCTCGCGCACCCGGCGCGCGATCTCGCTGGCCGGGTCGTTGAGATCGCCGAAGACGATGGCACCGTGGCCGGCCTTGGCGCAGGCCTCGGCGCAGGCGGTGGTCTTCTCGCCGCGGTCGATGCGGTGCACGCACAGCGTGCAGCTCTCCACGCAGCCCTGGCCGCGTGGCACGTCGGGCAACTGGCCGGTGACCGGCTCGTGCACGAATGAGCGCGCCTTGTAGGGGCAGGCCATCATGCAGTAGCGGCAGCCGATGCAGCTGTGGCGATCGACCAGCACGATGCCGTCGGCGCGCTTGAACGAGGCGCCGGTCGGGCACACGTCGACGCAGGGCGGCTCGGCGCAGTGCTGGCACATGACCGGCGCCGAGCCGGTGCGGCCGGTCTTGACTTCCTTGATCTCGATCTTGCGGATCCACTGCGACGAGGTCGGGCTGGCCACCGTGCTCAGGCCGTTCTCCCGCGTGCAGGCGGTCACGCAATCGGTGCAGCCGGTGGCGCACTTGGTGGTGTCGATCAGCATGCCCCAGCGCACCGCCGGATTGGCGCCGGCCTTGCCCGCCGCGGTGCCGGCCGGCGCCGCCGCCTGCGCGATCTCGATGAGCTGGATGCCCGGCGCCAGCAGCACGCCACCCAGGCCGGCCGCCGCCACGCCGAGAAAGCCGCGCCGTGCCGCTGACATCGGAGGTTGGGCGCCGCTCATGGCCTGGCCTTCAGCGCCAGCGCCTGCGGCTGGCTGGTGTGGCAACCGAAGCAGTCGATCTTGACCGCGGCGTAGCTGTGGCAGCTGACGCAGAAGTTGGTCTCGCTCTTGGCCACGCTCTGCGACTGCTGACTGGCGTGGCAGGCTATGCAGCCCTTCAGGCTGTGCTTGGCACCGCGGATGCCGCCACGCACCGTGTCGTCGCGCTGGTGCTTGAGCAGGTCCATGTGGTGGCGCCGCATGTAGGCTGCCGGCTCCACGCACTGCGTGCCCGCCGTGGCGCGCTCGATCACCGGCTGGGGCGTGCGCTCGCCGGCCGCCGAGGCTTGCAGCGAAGCCCCAAACGCCAGCGCCAGCAACACACGCGCCCGCCAAGTGGACGCCGCGGATCCGGCTCCGCCGGTCCGCTGGGGTCGCCCCCCCGGGGGGGAGGCGCCGAAGGCGCTTCGGGGGGGGGCCATCTATTCCCCGAGGCCCATCTGGATGTAGCCCGTGGGGCACACGTCCTTGCAGATGTGGCAGCCGATGCACTTGTTGTAGTCGGTGTCG
>JAURXG010000018.1 GCA_030654555.1 Aquabacterium sp. | reverse complement strand
GGCCGCGCCCTTCGAGCCCGAAGGCGGGGCCTATGCGGCAGGCGGCCACGGGCACGCGCACGGCCATGCCCACGATCATGGGCATGACCACGGCGATCACGCGCACGCGCCGGCGCCGGCCGCGCCGCGCGCCGTCGCCGTGCCGGTGGTGGCCGCCGCGCCGGCGCCGCATGTGCACGGCCCGGGCTGCGACCATGACCATGGTCATGGCCACGGGCATGGCCATTCGCACTGAGGCCTTGCGCCCGCGTCGCAGGCCCCGCGCGCGCCCGCCGGCCGCCGCGCTGCCCGCCCCGGCGCTGCTGCAGCTGATGTGGCTGGCCTCGCCGGCGCTGCCGGTGGGCGGCTTCAGTTATTCGGAGGGGCTGGAGACCGCGGTCGACGAGGGCCGGGTGGCCGACGAGGCCGGCGCCGCGCGCTGGCTGGGTGATCAGTTGCACCTCAGCCTGCAACGCGCCGAGTTGCCGCTGCTGGCCAGCGCGATCAAGGCCTGGCAGCGCGGCGACGCCGCGCGCATCGCCGACCTGAACGACTGGTTGCTGCAGACGCGCGAAACCCGCGAGATGCGCCAGCAGACCGAGCAGATGGGCCGCTCGCTGACCGACTGGCTGTGCCAGCGCCACCCCGGCGATGCCCGCCTGCCGCTGCTGGCCGCGCTGCAGCCCTCGCCCACCTGGCCGGTGGCGTTTGCGCTGGCCGCCGCCACCACCGGCGCACCGCTGCGCGAGTCGTTGCTGGCCTTCGGCTTCGGCTGGGCCGAGAACCAGGTGCAGGCGGCGATCAAGTCGGTGCCGCTGGGCCAGAGCGCCGGCCAGCGACTGCTCGGCACGCTGGCGCAGGCCCTGCCCGCGGTGGTGGACGCCGCCATCACCACCGCCGCGGCCGGCGACGGCGCGCGCCAGAACCTCGCGCCGATGCTGGCCATCGTCTCGGCACGGCACGAGGCGCAGTACTCGCGCCTGTTCCGCAGCTGATCAAGAGCGGCTGTGGTGCTGAGGCACGAACGATGCTTGCCCGAATCAGACCCCTTGACGAGACCCCGCCCATGACCCCTTCGCACACCATCGCCCGCCGCACCAAGCCCCTGCCCCCGTTGCGCGTGGGCGTGGGCGGCCCGGTCGGCTCGGGCAAGACCACGCTGGTGGAGATGCTCTGCAAGACCATGCGCGAGCGCTGGGACCTGGTGGTCGTCACCAACGACATCTACACCAAGGAAGACCAGCGCCTGCTGACCGTGGCCGGCGCACTGGACCCCGAACGCATCATGGGCGTGGAGACCGGCGGCTGCCCGCACACCGCGATCCGCGAGGATGCGTCGATCAACCTCGAGGCCGTCGACCGCATGCTGGCGAAGTTTCCCGATGCCGACATCGTCTTCATCGAGTCGGGCGGCGACAACCTGGCCGCCACCTTCAGTCCCGAGCTCAGCGACCTGACGATCTACGTGATCGACGTCGCCGCCGGCGAGAAGATCCCGCGCAAGGGCGGCCCCGGCATCACCAAGAGCGACCTGTTCGTCATCAACAAGACCGACCTCGCGCCCTACGTCGGCGCCGACTTGGCGGTGATGGAGGCCGACACCCAGCGCATGCGGCCCGACCACGCTGGCCGCCGGCCCTACGTGATGACCAACCTGAAGACGCGCCAGGGCCTGGCCGAGGTGGTGCGCTTCATCGAGCGGCGCGGGCTGCTGGTCGAGGGCTGACCGGCGCTGGGTCGGTCGGGCGGCCCGCCGCGGCCGCGGCGCATGCCAAGATCGCGCCATCGATACACAGTCCACCGCCATGCTGATCAACTGCGTCGCCTATCAAGACGGCAACAAGCTCGCCGACATCGCCGTCGCCGATATCAGTGACTACCTGGCCAAGCCGGGCTGCTTCGTCTGGGTGGCGCTGCGCGACGCCAGCGACGACGAACTGGTGATGATGCAGGACGAGTTCGACCTGCACGACCTGGCCGTGGAGGACGCCTCGCACGGCCAGCAGCGGCCCAAGATCGAGGAGTACGGCAAGAGCGTGTTCGCGGTGCTGCACCTGGTCGAGTACAGCCCCACCGACGAACTGCGCTTGGGCGAGGTGCACATCTTCGCCGGGCCCAACTTCGTGCTGTCGGTGCGCAACCGCAGCATGCAGGGCTTTCTGGGCGTGCGCGAACGCTGCGAGCGTGAACCCGAGCGGCTGCGCGAGGGTTCCGGCTTCGTGCTGTACGCGCTGATGGACGCGGTGGTCGACCGCTACTTTCCGCTGGTCGAGGCGATGGAGGGCGAACTGGAGACCATCGAGGGCCAGATCTTCGACCGCGGCGCGGGCCGCACCAACATCCAGCGGCTGTACGAGCTCAAGCACAAGGTGACCACGCTGCGCCATGCGGTGGCGCCGCTGCTCGATTCGATCGGCAAGCTCTACGGCGGCCGCGTGCCGTTGGTGTGCGCGGCCAGCACCGAGTACTTCCGCGACATCGCCGACCACCTGGCACGGCTGCAGGCGGCCATCGACACCATGCGCGACACCATCGGCGTCGCCATCCAGGTGAACCTGTCGATGGTCACCATCGAGGAGAGCGAGGTCACCAAGCGGCTGGCCGCGTGGGCCGGCATCTTTGCGGTGGCCACCTTCTTCGTCGGCGTGTGGGGCATGAACTTCGAGTTCATGCCCGAGCTCAAGCAGCGCTGGGGCTACCCGGGTGCGCTGGCCCTGATCGGCGGCACCTGCGGGCTGATGTACTGGCGCTTCCGGCGCGTGGGCTGGCTGTAGGCCATCCCGTCAACGCCGGGCCGCCCCAGGTTGACCTGGCCGCCTCGGGGGGCCTGCGGCGAAGCAGCGGGCTGGTGGGCCCTCACAGGCCGGGCGCCAGCAGGCGCGTCGGGCCGTGGGCAAACAACGCCAGCGTGCACAGCAGCACCAGGCCGACGACCAGCCCGAACAGGCTGCGGATCTGCCAGGCCTCGCCGCCACCACCCAGCAGCGACGGCCGCTGGGCCCAGGCCACCGCCAGCAGCGACAGCAGCGGGCACAGCATCAGGTAGCCCACCACCGGCACCGGATCGAGCGCGCCCAGATCGGGCAGCGAATGCACCAGCGAGGCGATCAGCCACAAGCCACAGACGCCCACCGCGGCGCTGGTGACGTTGATCAGCCGCAGGCCCCAGGTGCGGCGTGCGCCCACCCAGGTGCGCACGACGGGCTCGGCCACCGCCGTGCCCACGGCCACCATCACGATCGCCAGCAGGCCCAGCGCCAGCAGCGCGTAGTGCAGCGGGCCCGGCTGCACCGGAAACACACCCAGCGGCCGCAAGTGCCAGCCCGGCAACGTGGACAGCAGCAGGAAGCTGCCCCCGGTGACCAGGATGCCCGCCAGGTTGGCAACCGTCAGCAGGCCGTGCAGGTTGAAGATCGGCAGCCTGGCGCGCGCACGCAGTTGGGCCACCAGCCAGTACGCCAGGTAGGGGCCCAGGCCCCACAGCAAGGTGCACAGGCCGTAGCGCAGGCCATGCCACAGCGCCGACTCGGCCGGCCGCTGCGCCGCGGTGCTGGCATCGGACAGCCACAGGATCAGCCGGCCGGCCCACCACAGCAGCAGCACGCCCATCGCCGACAGCAGCAGCGGCGCCAGCAGCCCGGCCAGTGGCAGAGGCCTTGCCGACGACACATCAGCCGCGCCCGCGGGCTTGCGCACCGCGGGCTCGCCGTGCGCGGCCGCCACCGACTTGATCAGCTCGCCGATCGCCGCATCGAAGGCCGGTTCGCGCGCAAACACCGCCTGGTAGCGGGCCATCGGCCGGATCGCCTCGGGCAGCTTGGCCGGATCGGGCATGTCGATGCGGCCGAACAGCACCGGATAGATGGTCTTGCCCAGCCGCAGCGCGGTGGCGATCTCCCAGACCAGCGGGTCGGTCAGCTCGGCGGGGCCGTCGCGGTGCTTGCGCAGCAGCTTCAGGAACTCGTCGCCCACCATCACCACCACGCCGGTGCTGGCGACCAGCATCTCCTCGAGGTGCTGCTCCCAGTTCTTGCCCGGCGGTATCTCGCGATCGATGAACACCGCGTCTTCGCCGAAGCGTTCCTGCAAGCACATGCGCACGCGCTGGGCGGCATGCAGCGAATCACTGCGGCGGTAGGAGATGAACAGCTTGATCAATGCAGCCTCCAGCGGCCGACGATAGCCGATGCCGGGCGCGCTGGCATCATCCCGCCATGCCTGCAGCGTTGCGCTCCCCCTGCCCGCCGGCTCGCCGCCCGTGCCGGCGCTGGCTGTTGCTGCTGGCCGCCGCCCTGCCCTGGGCCGCCGCGCTGGCCCAGTCCGAGTCGCCCTGGCTGCTGCGCCACACCGACCCCGACACCGGCACCCAGGTGTGGCTGCGCGAGCGGGGCGACCAGGTGCCGGCGTTCCGCGCCAGCACGCGGGTGACCGCACGGCTGAGCAGCCTGGCCGCCCTGCTGCTCGACAGCGAGCGCATGCCCGAATGGGTGTATCGCACGCGCTCGGTGCTGCGGCTGCAGCAGGACGGCGCGCAGCAAGGGGTCTCGCTGGTGGTCACCGCCATGCCCTGGCCGCTGGACGACCGCGAATCGGTGGTGGCCTGGCGCCTGCGGCAATCGGCGTCGACCCAGGTGATCACGCTGAGCGGGCGCGGCGTCGAGCCCGCGGGTCAGCCGTGGCTGCCCGAGCCCGCGCCCGACCGGGTGCGCATGCCCTCGTTCGCCTCGCAATGGGTCTTTGCGCCGGTGGCCGGCAGCGCCGGTCAGGTGGACGTGGTGTTCGAGGGCCACGGCGACCCCGGCGGCAGCCTGGCCTCGCCGCTGCTGCGCGGCTTTGTCGCTGCGGCGATCTGGGACGCCCCGCTGCAGACGGTCAACGCGCTGCGGCGCATGGTGCAACGCCCCGAATACCGCGACGCGGTGCTGCCGTTCATCGCCGAACCCGCCCCATGAGGCCGGCGCCCGAACCGACCGACACGCGCGCTGCCATCGGACGGGCCTTCGGCTGGGCCGCGCTGCGGCTGTGCGCGCTGTTCGGGGGGGTGTTTTACGGCGCCGACGCATGGGCCGCGCAGCGGCCCTGGCGCTGGCATCTCTACGCCGAATGGGAGCTGGCGCTGCCGTACTGGCCGGCGCTGTACCCGCTGTACCACAGCGTGTTCCTGCTGCCGTTTCTGCTGGGCTGGCATGCGCGCACGGTCGCTCAGGTCCGGCATTGGGAGCGGCGCATGGCCCTGGCCATCGTGGTCGGTGGGGCCGGCTTCGTGATGCTGCCGGGCGAGCTGGGCTTTGCACCGGTCGACCCGGGCGCCTGGCTGCCGCTGGCGCAGCTCACCGGCTGGGTGGCCGGGCGGCACAACCTGCTGCCCTCGCTGCACGTGGCGCTGAGCCTGCTGACCTGCCGCCTGCTGTGGCCGCTGGCCGGTCCGCGCCTGCGCAGCGCACTGGCGCTGTGGTGGCCGCTGCTGGTGCTGTCGGTGTTGCTGACCCACCAGCACCACCTGGCCGATGTGCTGACCGGTGCCGCCCTCGGCGCATGGCTGGGTGGTGCGCCGGGGCCGCAGCGGCCGCAGCGGCCGCGAGGGTCGGCACCCGCCTGAGGCGGTGGCCCATGCCGAGCTTGAAGTGGATCAATGTTATTGCGAATCGTTCTTGTTATGATTGAGGCCAGCTCGCTTTCCCACAGGATGGTTTTCATGCACGCACCCACCTCCACCAACCGCCGCGGCGCCCTGGCGCTGGTCGCCCTGGCCACCTTGGCCTGCCTGGGCCCGCGGCCCGCCGCCGCGCAGACGCAGGTGCTCAACCTCTACTCGGCGCGCCACTACCAGACCGACGAGGCGCTGTACGCCAACTTCACCAAGACCACCGGCATCAAGATCAACCGGCTCGACGGCAAGGAAGACGAACTGGTCGAGCGCATCCGCAACGAGGGCAAGGCCAGCCCGGCCGACATCCTGATCACCGTGGACGCCGCCCGGCTGGAGGTGGCCGACAGCCTGGGCCTGTTCCAGCCGGTGCAGAGCAAGCTGCTGGACGAGCGCATCCCGGCCAACCTGCGCACACCCACCTGGGTGGCGTTCTCCACCCGGGCGCGGGTGATCGTCTACAACAAGGCCGCCATCAAGCCGGCGCAGGTGCAGACCTACGCCGACCTGGCCGCCCCGGCGATGAAGGCACAGGTCTGCATGCGCTCGGGCAGCCACCCCTACAACCTGAGCCTGGGCGCGGCCATCATCGCGCACGAGGGCGAGGCCAAGACCGAAGCCTGGGCGCGTGGGCTGGTGGCCAACTTCGCCCGCGGGCCCAAGGGCGGCGACACCGACCAGATCAAGGCCGTGGCCGCGGGCGAATGCGGCGTGACCATCTCCAACACCTACTACCTGGCGCGTTTGATGCGCAGCACCAAGCCCGACGACCAGGCGGCGATGAACGCCGTGGGCATCGTCTGGCCCAACCAGGCAAGCTGGGGCACGCATGTCAACGTGTCGGGCGCCGGCGTGCTCAAGCACGCGCCGAACAAGGCCAACGCAGTGAAGTTCATGGAGTACCTGGCCAGCGACGAGGCCCAGGCCTACTTCGCCAACGGCAACAACGAGTGGCCGGTGGTCCAGGGCAGCGTGGCGGCCAACCCCACGCTGGCGGCGATGGGCAGCTTCAAGGCCGACACCCTGCCCATCGGCGACCTGGCCAAGACCACGGTGGCCGCGCAGAAGGTCTTCGACCGCGCTGGCTGGAAATGACCGCCCGAGCGGGTGCCCGGCTGGGCCATTGCGCCTGAGCGGGCACTGCCTGGCGACTTTGCTGGCGCCCCCCACGGCGGGCTGGGCGCAGCGCGGCCTTGGGAGCCGTGTGCCGATGCCAACGTTGGCGTGAACGCCAACCAACTCCCCCCGGACCGGGGGTGCGGATTGAGCGGACGCAACGACCTCGACGATCTGCGCCGCGCGCCAAGGCGCGGGCGCCTAGACTTCTTCGCAGGGGCTCCAGGGTGGCTGCGCGATGAGCGCCGGAACACCTCGCGCCCGAGAGGTCGGGAGAATGCGCCGTTCTGCTGGCTGGTCCAGCCAGGTTGAGCGAGACGCTGTTCCCCGACATCAGGAACTGGACGGGGATCAGGATGAAATCTGTCAGCAGGCTGGTCATGCTCGCCACGTGGTTGGCGGCCTCGCACACGGCCTTCGCCAACACGAACATCGTCCTCAACGGCGATTTCGAGAACAACAACGCGACGGCAGGCCAGTCGCAGTACAACCTGACGAACGCCGACTTCAGCGCGCTCGTGCACGACACAACGGCCTACGGCACGTCGGGTGAGCTTGACCTGTACACCGCCGGCTCCGGGTATGAGCCCGACCCGCAGAGCGGCTCATGGGAACTCCGACTGCATGGCAACGGGGTGGACCGGTTCGATGCGTTCTCCCTCTGGCTCGCGACGCCGGTGCTTGCCGGTGCGAGCTACACGCTGCAGTTCTACGTCGCCGCAGACCTGGGCATGAACCCCATGGCGCCGTTGAGCGTCAAGGTGGGGCTGTCCAACGACGGCGAGGCGTTCGGCACGCTGCTCTACACCAGCGCCGGGGTGTTCGGGACCGGTGGCCTCTGGAATCGATACGACCACCGCTTCGTCGCCCCTCACGCCGCGTCGTTCCTGACGGTGCAGAACGTCAGTGTCTCGGCGGTCGTGGACAACTTCAGCTTGTCCGCCGTTCCCGAGCCGGCCACCTGCGCGATGCTGCTGGCGGGCCTGGCCACGCTGGGCTCCGTGGCGCGCCCCCGCGCGCAGACGCCGCCGACCGCCGGCTCACCAGCGGTGCGGCAGTGGGCAGCTGCCCGTCAGGTGCCCAGGGCTTTCCGTTCGCCAACCTGATGGTCTTGTCGCAGGCCCATCAATCTGTCATGAAGGAGGGTGTCATGCGAAGAACCTGGGGGGCGGCCTGTCTTGCCGCCTGCACGTTTTCAACCTCCGCGCAGGCCGTTCTTTCGGTGCCCCCGAGAGTCGCGGCGGGTGAGTCCTATCAGCTGGCATTCGTGACATCGGTCGGTACCCATGCCGCATCCACTGACATCAGTTTCTACAATGCCTGGGTTCAGGCGGCGGCAGATGCGGCAGGTATCGGGGGCGGAACCACCTGGTCGGCCATCGCATCGACCGCCGAGGTCGATGCCAATGCCAACGCACCGGTCAGCACGAAGGTGTTCAACCTGCACGGCGATTTGTTGGCCACTGGTTATTCGGATTACTGGGATGGCACGCACGCCGTCGGCGCAGGCATCGACTACAACGAATACGGCGTCGGCAAGAACACCAATGTCTGGACGGGTAGCCATACCGATGGCACCCGCGCCGGGAACCAAGTGCTGGGTCATGCAACAGCGGTTTGGGGCGAATCCACGCTCAGCAGCGGCGGTTGGATAAACCACGGGACACAGTCCACCGCGGTCAGTTACAGCCTGTACGCGCTGTCTCAGCCTCTGACGGCCCCGGTTCCCGAACCCCACCGCTGGGCGATGCTGCTGTTGGGCGTGGCACTGACAGGCGCCATGGCCATGCGCAGACAACCGGCATGAATGGACGGTACCGGCCCCATGCGGTCAGATACCAGCGGTGTTCGGCACTGGTTTCAGCTGGCGCCGTGGTGATGTCCGGAATCCACGTCGACGGGGACGTCGGCATCGATCACCACGGATGCGGGCCTCCCGCGGCAATCCGACCTCGCCGCCCGGGGGCAAGCATGGGAGCACCGCGCACCTGGGCGCGTTGCAGGCTGAGCCCGATGGCATCACGGATGCAAATGAGGATCTGCGGCTCAACCACCTGAGGCATCAGCCGGTCGACACGCTGCTCGGCTTCACGGGCGCACCGTTCGGTCAGCCGCCCGACAGGCTGTTGGCGTCCACGCCCACGCCATCATCGAGGTGCGCGGTGCAGTCCACCAGGTCGACGGCGTGCGGCGCCTGGGCAGTGGCCACGGTCAGCGAGGTATTGGACAGCCGCTCGGGCGCCGCCAGGTGCGGCGGCAGTTGCAGCGGCCCGCGGTGCAGCCACTCGCGGATCACCAGGCCATGCGTCACCACCGCCAGCGGCCCGCCCAGCGTGGCCTGCTGGGCCAGCACCCAGGCCCAGGCCGCGGCGCAGCGGGCGCTGAAATCGGCCTGCGATTCGCCGTTCGGCGGCGCGTCGGCACTGGTCAGCGGGTCGAAGCCCAGGCTGTCGTAGAGCCGTCCGCGCAGATCGCCGAAGTTGCGCTCGTGCAGCAGCGGCGTGGTGATCACCGGCAGGCCGCAGGCCCGCGCGATGGCCTCGGCCGTCTGCAGCGCCCGCGGCAGATCGCTGCTGACGATGCCCGCCGGTGCCAGCGGCTGCCCCGTCTGCAACCGGCGCGCCAAGGCCGCGGCCTGGGCCTGGCCGTGGTCGGACAGCGGCGTGTTGGCCGGCTGCATCACGCGGGCCACGTTGAGGGGGGTTTCGCCGTGGCGGATGATCAGCAGCGTCATGGTGTTAGGGTGCCTCGATGGCCTGGATCGATGAGTGGCTGCCGCAATGGCAGTTTGACGAAGTTCACCACATCCGCAGCCGGGCGTCGCCGGCGGCGCTGCTCGACGCGACCGCCGCCTACGATCCGGCGCACGACCGGGTGATCAACGCCGCCTTGTCGCTGCGCGAGGCCCCGGCTCGGCTGGCGGCGGCGCTGGGGCTGGGCAACGCGGTGCGCCCGCAGCGCTTCGGCCTGGCCGATTTCGTGCTGCTGGGCCGCCACGGCGACGAGGCCCTGGCCTATGGGCTGGTGGGCCGATTCTGGGAGCCCGGCTACGGCCTGCAGCCGCTGGCCGATGCCGAGGCCTTCCGGGCCTATGGCGAGGCCGACGCGGCCAAGCTGGTGCTGGGTTTCGAGGTGCGACGCAACGAGACCCCGTCGCCGCACACCACGCTGACCACGCTGACGCGGGTGGCCTGCGCCGACCCCGCCGCCCGGCGCCGCCTGGCCGCCTACTGGACCGTGATCCGGCCGATGAGCGGCCTGATCCGCCAGCGCATCCTGGCCGACATCCGCCGTGCGGCCGAGCATGCCGATCCAGCCGAACCGGGCTGACCGGGCCAATCGGCCTAACGCACCAGGTTCACACCGCCGTCGACGGTGAGGGTGGTGCCCACCACGTAGTCGCCGGCGCGCGAGGCCAGGTAGATCGCCGCACCGGCCATGTCGTCGTCCACGCCGATGCGGCGCGCGGGGATGCGCGCGGCCACGGCCTCGGCCTCGTCACGCGCAGCGCGGTTCATCTCGCTGGCGAAGGCGCCCGGACACAGCGCGTTGACGACGATGTTGTCCTCCACCAGCCGCAGCGCCAAACGCTTGGTCAGGTGGATCAGCCCGGCCTTGCTGGCGGCGTAGCTGTAGGTCTCCTGCGGGTTCACCGTCTGGCCGTCGATCGAGGCGATGTTGATCACCTTGGCGGGTTGGCCGGCCGCACCGGCCTTGAGCTGGGCATGCAGCGCCTGCGTCAGGAAGAACGGCGCCTTCAGGTTCAGGTCGACCACCTTGTCCCAGCCCTTCTCGGGAAACTCGTCGAAGGGCGCGCCCCAGGCCGCGCCGGCGTTGTTGACCAGGATGTCGAGCCGCGGCTCGCGGTCGGCATAGGCGGCCACCAGCG
>JAURXG010000015.1 GCA_030654555.1 Aquabacterium sp. | reverse complement strand
CGACGTGGCCGCGGCCGTGGCCGCCGCCAGCGCCGCCGCGCCGGCCTGGGCCGACACGCCGCCGATCCGCCGCGCGCGCGTGCTCAACAACTTCCTGGCGCTGCTCAACCAGCACAAGGACACGCTGGCCGCGATCATCAGCGCCGAGCATGGCAAGGTGTTCACCGACGCCCAGGGCGAGGTGGCGCGCGGCATCGACATCGTCGAGTTCGCCTGCGGCGCGCCGCAGCTGCTGAAGACGGACTTCACCGACCAGGTCTCCACCGGCATCGACAACCACACGCTGCGCCAGCCGCTGGGCGTGGTGGCCGGCATCACGCCGTTCAACTTTCCGTGCATGGTGCCGTTGTGGATGTTCCCGATCGCGCTGGCCGCCGGCAACGCCTTCATCCTGAAACCCAGCGAGCGCGACCCCAGCTGCTCGCTGCTGATGGCCGACCTGCTCAAGCAGGCCGGCCTGCCCGACGGCGTGTTCAACGTGGTGCAGGGCGACAAGGTGGCGGTGGACGCGCTGCTGACGCACCCCGACGTGAAGGCGCTGAGCTTCGTCGGCTCGACCCCCATCGCGCAGTACATCTACGAGACCGGCGCGCGCCACGGCAAGCGGGTGCAGGCGCTGGGCGGCGCCAAGAACCACCTGGTGGTGATGCCCGACGCCAACGTCGAGCAGGCGGTCGACGCGCTGGTGGGCGCGGCCTACGGCTCGGCCGGCGAGCGCTGCATGGCGATCTCGGTCGCGGTGCTGGTGGGCGACATCGCCGACCAGATCGTGCCCCGGGTGGCCGAGCGCGCGCGGGCGCTGAAGGTCACCAACCCGATGGACCTGTCGGCCGAGATGGGCCCCATCGTCACCCAGCAGGCCAAGGAGCGCATCGAGGGCTACATCGGCATCGGCGTGGAAGAAGGCGCGACGCTGGTGGTCGACGGCCGCGGCCTCAAGGTGCCGGGGCTGGAAGGCGGCTTCTTCACCGGCGGCAGCCTGTTCGACCATGTCACGCCGGCGATGCGCATCTACAAGGAAGAGATCTTCGGCCCGGTGCTGGTCTGCGTGCGGGTGCCCGACTTCGCCACCGCGCTGCAGCTGGTCAACGACCACGAGTTCGGCAACGGCGTTTCGATCTACACCAGCGACGGCGGCATCGCACGCGAGTTCACCCGCCGGGTGCAGGTGGGCATGGTGGGCGTGAACGTGCCGATCCCGGTGCCGATGGCCTGGCACGGCTTCGGCGGCTGGAAGAAGAGCCTGTTCGGCGACATGCACGCCTACGGCGAGGAGGGCATGCGCTTCTACACCAAGCAGAAGAGCGTGATGCAGCGCTGGCCCGAGAGCATCGCCAAGGGCGCGGAGTTCAACTTCCCCACCGGCCGGTGAGCGGCCGGCCTTGGTGCCGTCGCGACGCCGGCTGCTGGCCGCGGCCGGCTTGATGCCGCTGATCGAGGGCTGTGCGCTGCCCCCGCCCGGCCCCTTCAGCGCTGCCGACCTGGCGGCGGCGGTGCGGCTGCGCGATCACGCGCTGCAACACCCCGGCGCACTGGCCCTGGTGCGCAGCCTCACCGGCGAAGTCGGGGCACGCCCGGCCGGATCACCCGCCGATGCCCGGGCCGTGGCCTGGGCGCTGGACCGCTGCCGCGCCCTGGGCCTGCAGCGGGTGCGCGCCGAGCCGCTGAACCTGCGCATCTGGCAGCGCGGCCCGGCCAGCGCCGAGCTGGTGGCGCCCGAGCGCTTCGAGCTGGTGCTGGCCGCGCTGGGCAACAGCGTGGGCACACCCGAGGGCGGCCTGGAGGGCGAGATCGCGTGGTACGAAAGCTTCGCCGCGCTGAAGGCCGACACCAGCGACCGTGCGCGCGGCCGCATCGTCTTCGTCGACCAGCGCACCGAGCGCAGCCGCGACGGCGCCGGCTATGGCCAGGCCGCGCCGGCGCGCTTCGGCAGC
>JAURXG010000011.1 GCA_030654555.1 Aquabacterium sp. | reverse complement strand
ATGCTGTGGCCCAGCAGCACCAGCGGGCCGGGATTCGACCGGCGCGCCTGCGTGATGACGGCACTGAGGTCGGTCAGCAGGCTGTCATCGGCCGCCAGCCCGCCGCGCGGCCCGCCCGATCGGCCGTGGCCACGGTGGTCGTGGCCCAGCGTGGCCCAGCCCTGCGCCGCCAGATGCGCCATCACATGGGCATAACGCCCGATGTGCTCACCCAGGCCATGCACGATCAGCACCGTGCCGCGCACCGGCGGCGTGGCCGCCGGGCCGGGTTGCAGGTGCAGGGTCAGGCCGTCGGCGGTGGTCAGCGTGTGCATCCGGGCCAGTCTAAGGGGCACGCGCCTACACTCGACCACGCATGAACCCCGAGCGCTGCCTCCCTCGCCAGCAACGGCCCGCCGCTGTGCGCATGCCTGCCCGCCGGTCGCCTTGGCGCAGCCCGGCACGGGGCGGTGCGACGGCGTGGCTGCTGGCCGGCCTGTCGGCCAGCGGATGGCTGGGCGGCTGCGCCGCCACCGTGGACCCGCCCCCGGCGGGGCACCCACCGATCGCCTCGCCCGCCGCGGCCGCCACCGGCCCCAGTGCCCGCCTGCTGCTGCGTGGATCGGTGCCGGCCCAGGACCGGTTTGCGATTCTGAAGCTGGCCGATCCATTGGCCTGCAAGGGCCCGTCGCTGCTGATCGCCGGCTCGCCGCAGAAGGCCCCCGAACCGGCCACGCTGCCCGCCGGCGTGCTGACCACGCTGGACTTCGTGATCCTGCGCGCCGGCAAGCCCAGCTGCGGCGTGCGCTGGTCCTTCACGCCGGTGGCCGGCAAGACCTACCTGATGCAGGGCCTGGTGGTGGGCAGCGGCTGCAGCGCGCGCCTGTTCGACGCCACCGTGCCCGACCGGCCGGTGCTGCCGGCCGACGCCGCGCTGCGCAGCCAACCCGGCCAGGCCTGCCTGCCGCTGGAACAGGCCCGCGCCGCCACCCGGGCCGGCCACTCGCTGATCCAGGGCGGCCAGCATGAAGGCGAGGCCGTGCTCAACCCCCGCGCCACCACGCAGGACCTGCAGGGGCTGATCAAGCCATGAGCAGCCAGCCACGCCACCCGCCGGCCGCTGGCGGTCGATCGCCACGCCGGCTGGGGCGCTGCATCCTGCTGGCATGGCTGGGCGTGACGGCAGGCCAGGGTGCCGCAGCGCTGACGCCGGCCGAGGTGTTTGCGCAGGTGGCGCCCAGCGTGTGGCGCGTGCACACGCTGGACGCCGACGGCCTGCTGCTGGGCCAGGGCAGCGCGGTGGTGGTGGCCCCTGGCCAACTGGTGACCAACTGCCATGTGCTGGCCCGTGCCCGCCAGGTGCAGGTGCGGCGCGACGGCCAGACGCCGGCCCGCGCAGCGCGGCTGGCACTGTGGGACGTGCAGCGTGACCTGTGCCAGCTGGAGGTGCCCGGCCTCGCCGCACCGGCGGTGGTGCTGGGCTCGACAGCGGCGGCGGCGGTGGGCCAGCCGGCCTACGCGATCGGCCACCCGCGCGGCCTGGACCTGACCATGAGCGCCGGCCTGGTGTCCTCGTTCCGCCGCAATCCGGCCGGCCAGCTGGTGCTGCTGCAGACCTCGGCCGCGATCTCGGGCGGATCGAGCGGGGGCGGGCTGTTCAACGAGGCGGGCGAGCTGATCGGGCTGACGACCCTGGCGTCGGTCACCGGCGATGCGCAGAACCTGAACTTCGCGATCCCCGCCGACTGGATCGCCGACCTGCCGCGGCGGCATGCGGCGGCCAGGGCGGCGGAGGCGGCGTCAAAGGCGGCTTCGGCGGCTTCGCGCTGAGCTTTGGCGGGAGGACTCGGGGCGGTGGATTTCCACCTCACCCCACGGCCGCGCGGAGCGCGCCCGGTGCGGCAGGCATGAAACAGTCCACCGGACTATTTCATGTCCGGCCTCACCCCATGCAGAAGAAGTTCAGCTTGTTGCCGTCGAGGTCGCGGAAGTAACCCGCGTAGAAGCCCTCGCCGCGCGGACCGGCCGGGCCTTCGTCGGTGCCGCCCAGCGCCAGCGCACGGCGGTAGCCTTCGTCCACCTTGGCCTTGCTGTCCACGACGATCGCCACCATGGTGCCGTTGCCGGCGCTGGCCGGTTTCTGGTCGAACGGCACCATGATGCCCAGCGCGGGCTTGTCCGCCGAGGTGCCCCAGGCGTAGCCGCGGCCGAAATCCATGATGCGCTGGATGCCCAGCGGCGCCAGCAGTTCATCGTAGAACTTCATCGCGCGGGGCAGGTCGTTGGTGCCAAGGGTGACGTAGCCGATCATGTGCAGTCTCCAGCGGTGGGTTGGCAAGACCCGCGTTGTACCCGCTTGTGGCCACGCCGCGAAGCTGGTGGCCCCTAGTTTCGTTCGATCTTGAACACCGCCACGCTGGCGCGCAGGTTGGGCCAGCGGCGCACCGCCTGGCCGGCGTGGAAGCCGAAGCTGTCGAGGATGGTCAGCCCGTTGCGCAGCGCCAGCACCTCGAAATCGGCGAAGGTGCCGACGCGGATGTTGGGCGTGTCGTACCACTCGTAGGGCAGCGTGCGCGTGACCGGCATGCGCCCGCGCAGCACCGACAGCCGGTTCGGCCAGTGCGCGAAGTTGGGGAAGCTGACGATGCCGAAGCGCCCCACGCGCGCCGTCTCGCGCAGCATCTTCTCGGTGTTGCGCAGGTGTTGCAGCGTCTGCAGCTGCAGCACCACGTCGAAGCTGCGGTCCTCGAACAGCGCCAGCCCGTCCTCGAGGTTGAGCTGCACCACGTTGACGCCACGCCGCGCGCAGGCCAGCACGTTGTGGTCGTCGATCTCCACGCCGTAGCCGCTGCAGCCCTTGGCCTGCTGCAGGTGGGCCAGCAGCGCGCCGTCGCCGCAGCCCAGGTCGAGCACCCGCGCGCCGGCCGGCACCAGGTCGGCGATCAACTGCATCTCCGTCGTCACGCCGCTCATGCTGCGAGCCCCGCGGCGATGCGCTCGAAGGTGGCCCGCAGCAGGCCGTGGTAGCGCGGGTCCTCGAGCAGGAAGGCGTCGTGGCCGTGCGGCGCGGCGATCTCGGCGTAGGTCACGGCGATGCGGTTGTCGACCAGCGCCTTGACGATCTCGCGGCTGCGCGCCGGCGAGAAGCGCCAGTCGGTGGTGAAGCTGACCACGGTGAAGCGCTTGCCCCGCGCGCTGGCGAAGGCCGCCGACAGGTCGCCGCCGAAGGCGCTGGCGGGGTCGAAGTAGTCGAGCGCGCGGGTGATCAGCAGGTAGGTGTTGGCGTCGAAGTACTCGCTGAACTTGTCACCCTGGTAGCGCAGGTAGCTCTCGATCTGGAACTCGATGTCCTGGGTGCTGTAGCCCAGCTCGGCGGCGCGCATCTGGCGGCCGAACTTCTCTTCCATCGAGTCGTCCGACAGGTAGGTGATGTGGCCGATCATGCGCGCCACGCGCAGCCCGCGCCGGGGCAGCACGCCGTGGGCGTAGAAGTGGCCACCGTGGAAATCGGGGTCGGTGATGATGGCGCGGCGCGCCACCTCGTTGAAGGCGATGTTCTGCGCCGACAGGTTGGGCGCGGTGGCCACCGCGATGCACTCGCCCACGCGATCCGGGTGGCGCAGCGTCCAGCTCAGCGCCTGCATGCCGCCCAGGCTGCCGCCCAGCACCGCGGCCAGGGTCTGGATGCCGAGGCGGTCGAGCAGCCGGGCCTGGGCATCGACCCAGTCCTCGACGGTGACCACCGGAAAGTCGGCGCCCCACGGGCGGGCGGTGGCGGGGTTGGTCTGCATCGGACCGGTCGAGCCGAAGCACGAACCCAGGTTGTTGACGCCGATGACGAAGAAGCGGTTGGTGTCCAGCGGCTTGCCCGGGCCGACCAGGTTGTCCCACCAGCCTTCGCTCTTGTCCTGCCCGGCATAGGTGCCGGCCACATGGTGGCTGGCGTTGAGCGCATGGCACACCAGCACCGCGTTGCTGCGCGCGGCGTTGAGCCTGCCATAGGTCTCGTAGACCAGCTCGTAGCCAGCCAGCGACGCACCGCTCTTGAGCGGCAGCGGTGCCTCGAAAGCCATCTTCTGCGGTGTGACGTGCCCGATCGAGCCCATGGTGTGCAACGGCTGCATGAAAAAACCCGGCGCCGCTGCAAGCGCGGTCCGCCGGGTCGGGCGTCACACTTTTAGCGGCATTTTTAGAGCGCCCGCAATCTGGAACAAATCGGCGCTGGAGCGGCAGTATAGCCAGCCGCAGGCCGCGCAGCGCAGCGCAGGCGCCGCGGCGGCCGCGGCGCGCTGCCGGCCGACGGTCGGCTGACCTGTTGGGCCGCAACTGGGCATCAAGCACCCCGTTGATCGGGGCTTGGCCCGGCGCACGCACGCGCCCAATGCGAGGCTGGTGAAGTTCCATCCAGCCGGGGCCGTCGCGGCCGGTGGGCGCTTGCCAGCAACGTCCTGAAGGACACCGCCATGCCCACCTGGTTGATCGCACTGGACCGGCACTTCCCGATCCGCTACCTCACGCTGCTGGCGGCCTCGCTGGCGCTGGCCGGCGGCGCACTCGGCTGGGCCCTCTACAGCCCCAGCCCCTGGCTGGCGGTGGTCGCCGCGCTGGGCGCCGCGGGCCTGGTGATCGGCATCGGCGACCTGCGCCAGACGCGCCATGCGCTGCTGCGCAACTACCCGGTCATCGGCCACCTGCGCTTCCTGTTCGAGTGGATACGGCCCGAGATCCGCCAGTACTTTCTCGAGAGCGACCGCGAGGCGGTGCCGTTCTCGCGCCAGCAGCGCTCGCTGGTCTACCAGCGCAGCAAGGACGAATCGGACAAGCGCCCGTTCGGCACCCAGCTGGACGTTCACCTCGCGGGTTACGAGTGGATCAACCACTCGCTGCAGCCCTCCCAGCTGCCCAGCCACGACTTCCGCGTCGTGATCGGCGGCAGCCGCTGCCACCAGCCGTACTCGGCCAGCCTGTTCAACATCTCGGCGATGAGCTTCGGCGCCTTGTCGGCCAACGCGATCATGGCGCTCAACGGCGGCGCCCGGCGCGGCG
>JAURXG010000007.1 GCA_030654555.1 Aquabacterium sp. | reverse complement strand
CCTGCCGATCACACAGGTAATTGCTGGCCACGCCGCGCACCGGCTTGCCGTGGTGGTCTTCCAGCACGCGCTTGATGGTCAGCGAGGCGTTGTTGTAGCCCGGCCGCTCGCCGTTGCGCGGGCTGGCGATCGAATACTGGCGCGCATGGTGCGGCCGGCCGCTGGCATCCACACCCGGCGGCACGATGCCGATCGACTGACCCTCCAGCACCGGGAAGGGCATGGCGCCAAAATCCAGCACCAAGTGGTGGGTGTCGTAGTCGGTGCCCACCTGGGTGACCCGCACGTTGCCCACCACCGTGGCGGTGATCGACTTCTCCACACCCTTCGGGCCATAGAGGTTGGTGTACGCATGCGCAGCCGACCAGGGCGGCAGCGTCGAACCGAACGCGCCCGAATTGAACGGCGCTTCGCCGGTGACATCGGCCACGGCTGGTGCGGGGGCCAGGTCCATCACCGCAACATCCGCCGCCACGCCCGCCTCGGCCAGCGCCTCGGCGCTCAGTTCCGCCGGCAACTCGTCCCAGGTCAGCTGTTCGTCCGGGCTGTAGGCCTTCACCCGCGGCATCGTGCGCCAGTTGTCGATGCTGCCGGTGGGGCACGGCGAGATGCAATCCATGCACAGGTTGCACTTTTCAGCATCGACCACGTAGTTGCGGTCGTCATGCGTGATCGCGCCCACCGGGCAGATCGCTTCGCAGGTGTTGCAGCGGATGCAGATCTCGGGGTCGATCAGGTGCTGCTTGATGACGGTGACGGACATGTCCATGGTGCGAGTCTCCTGGGCCCAGAGCGCCATTGTGAACAAGGGGCCCGAAGGCCCCTTGCGCTTGGTGACGCAGTGGTCGGCAAACCAAGCGAACGCCGCGGAACCGGCTCCGCCGGGCCGCTGGCGTTGCCCCCTTTGAGGGGCAGCGGCGAAGCCGCTTCGGGGATGGGCTAATTGAAGCGCACGTACTCGAAGTCGACCGGCTGGCGGTTGATGCCCATCACCGGCGGCGCGATCCAGTTGGCGAACTTGCCAGGCTCGACCACTCGGCCCATCAGGCTGGCGACGAAGGCGCGGTCACCGCCCGAGGGCAGCCAGCTGTCGACGTGGGCGGCCCATTCGGCCTCGCTGACCACGCGGCCGTCCGGCGCCACCTTGACGCCCTTGAGCGCGCCGATGTTGCGGTGGAACGCCTTGTGCGGCACCTTCAGCTTGAAGGGGATGCCAGCCTTCTCGATCACCTTGTTCCAGCGCTCGACACCGCCCACGCTGTCCTTGATGTAGTCGTCGCGCAGCACCTCGTTCAGGGCGTTGAGCATCGGCACCTCGCGCTCGACCAGCTGGCCGCCCTGCACCGCCAGCACGCGGTAGGTCTGGCCCTTCAGGATGTGGTCGTCGCTGCGCTTGCCTTCCTCGTAGCGACCCTTCAGGCCGGTCGAGTAGAAGGTGGCGGCGTTGCTCGACTCGTCGGCGCCGAACAGGTCGATGGTCACGCTGAAGTGGAAGTTCAGGTAACGCTGCAGCGTGGGCAGGTCGATCACGCCGGCGGCGCGCAGCTTGGCCGGGTCGTCGGTCTTGAGCTCGTTCATCGCCGCGCAGGTGCGGCTGATGACGCGGCTGATGCCCGACTCGCCCACGAACATGTGGTGCGCTTCCTCGGTCAGCATGAACTTGGTGGTGCGGGCCAGCGGGTCGAAGCTGGATTCAGCCAGCGCGCACAGCTGGAACTTGCCGTCGCGGTCGGTAAAGTAGGTGAACATGAAGAAGCTCAGCCAGTCGGGCGTCTTCTCGTTGAACGCCTGCAGGATGCGGGGGTTGTCGGCGTTGCCGCTGCGGCGCTCCAGCAGGCCTTCG
>JAURXG010000003.1 GCA_030654555.1 Aquabacterium sp. | reverse complement strand
CGCCGCGCTCGCTGACCTGCATCGCGCCCAGGATCGACAGGTTGATCTTGCCGCCGCGGATCATCGCGAAGCTCTCGTGGCTGCCGAAGATGCTGCTGCCCGGGATCGTGGTCACCGTCTGCTTGCCGGCGTTGATCAGGTCGGGGTCGACCTCGCTCTCGTCGGGGAAGGCGCCGATGCCCATCATGCCGTTCTCGCTCTGCAGCCAGACCTCGATGTCGGGCGAGACGAAGTTGGCCACCAGCGTGGGCAGGCCGATGCCGAGGTTGACGTAGAAGCCGTCCTGCAGTTCCTTGGCCGCGCGCGCGGCCATCTCATCGTGTGTCCAGGCCATGTCAGACCCCTTTCGGATTTTGCTTGGTGGTGCGCTTCTCGATGCGCTTCTCGGGCGTGGCGTTGAGCACCAGCCGGTGCACGTAGATGCCGGGCAGGTGCACCGCATCGGGGTCGAAGCTGCCGGTCTCGACGATCTCCTCCACTTCCACCACGCTGATCTTGCCGGCCATGATCGCCGCCGGATTGAAGTTGCGCGCGGTGCGGCGGAAGATCAGGTTGCCGCTCTTGTCGGCCTTCCAGGCCTTGCCCAGCGCCACGTCGGGCACCAGCGAACGCTCCATCACGTAGGTGTGGCCGTCGAACTCGCGCTGCTCCTTGCCCTCGGCCACCAGCGTGCCCACGCCGGTGCGGGTGAAGAAGGCCGGGATGCCCGCGCCGCCGGCGCGCAGCCGCTCGGCCAGCGTGCCCTGGGGTGTGAATTCCAGTTCCAGTTCACCGGCCAGGTACTGGCGCTCAAACTCCTTGTTCTCGCCGACATAGCTGCTGATCATCTTCTTGATCTGCCGCGTCTCCAGCAGCTTGCCCAGGCCGAAGCCGTCGACGCCGGCGTTGTTGCTGATGACGGTGAGGTTCTTGGCCGCGCTGTCGCGCAGCGCGTCGATCAGCGCCTCGGGGATGCCGCACAGGCCGAACCCGCCCACGGCCAGCAACTGGCCATCGTGGACGATGCCGGCCAGCGCCGCGGCGGCGCTGGGGTAGATCTTGTTCATGGGTCGAATCCTTTGCAGGCCTTCACAGGCGTTTTCAGGCGTTGTCGGGGGGTGAGCAGAACGACGGCGCGAAGCGTACTACTTACTCGATTAAGTAGGGGTTACGTAGAATCGCCTAACCCCGTCCGCATCATCCCAGGAGCCTCGATGCCGCATGCCACCACCCCGGCCGCACCCGCCGACGCCACCGTCGATCTGGCCGCCCTGCAGGCCCTGCTGACCGATAGGGTGGCGCCCTGGGTGACCGCGCTGAACCTGCGGGTGCTCGAGGCGCGGCCCGGCGAGGTGGTGCTGGCGCTGCCGGTGGCGCCGCACCATGTGCACGGCGGCGGCGTGCTGTGCGGCCAATCGATCATGGCCGCGGCCGACACCGCGATGGTGCTGGCGATCAGCAGCCAGCTCGGCGGCTTCAAGCCGATGACCACGGTGCAGCTGCAGACCAGCTTTCTGCGGCCCATTCCCGGCAGCACCACCGGCGACAGCGGCGAGGCCCGCGTGGTCGCCCGCGTGCTGCGCCTGGGCAAGAGCCTGGCCTTCGGCGAGATCGAGGTGCTGGACGCCGCCGGCCGGCTGGCCGCCCACGCCACCACCACCTATGCGCTGCTGTGAGCACGGGCGACCTCACGCTCGACTACCGCACCGCCTTCGACCTGGCCCCGATCGGGCTGGTGATGTCGCGCCAGCGCCAGATCGTCGACTGCAACCGCCAGGTGCTGGCGATGTTCGGCGCGCAGCGTGAGCAGCTGGTGGGCCGCAGCTTCGAGGTGCTGTACCCCACGGCCGACGAGTTCGAGCGCACCGGCGCGCGCATCATCGCCAGCCTGGACGCGCAGGGCTGGTACGCCGACGACCGGGTGATGAAGCGGGTGGACGGCCCGGCGCGCGGCGAGCTGTTCTGGTGCCATGTCAGCGGCCGCGCGCTCGACCCGGCGCAGCCGCATGCGGCCGGCATCTGGTCCTTCGAGGACCTGTCGTCCAAGCGCCGGCTGAAGGTCGACTTCACCGCCCGCGAGCGCGAGATCGCCGCGCTGCTGATCGACGGCCTGACCAGCAAGCTGATCGGCAAGCGCCTGGGCATCAGCCCGCGCACGGTGGACGTCTACCGCGCCCGGCTGATGCGCAAGGTGGGCGCGGCCACCACGCCCGAGCTGGTCAACAAGCTGCTGGCGGCCTGACCGCGCCGCGCCGGCTTGATGCCGGACAAGCGGCAGCGGCGCTGGCTGCGCCCGCGGTCGGCCACCCCCTTGATCTTTGCCCGCGCACGCCCAAACTGCGGGGCATGAACGAGGGACGACCATGACCCAGACCCGACCCGCCGCGGTGGCCGGCAGCTTCTACCCCGGTGATCCGCACGCGCTGCGGGCCGCGCTGGCGGGCCACCTGGCCCGCGTCACGGCGCCCGCCGCCAGTGCGGCATCGCGCGCCCCCAAGATGCTGGTGGTGCCGCATGCGGGCTACGTCTACTCGGGCGACGTGGCGGCCAGCGCCTACGCGCTGCTGGCGCCGCTGCGCGACCGCATCCGCCGCGTCGTGCTGCTGGGCCCGACCCACCGCGTGGCGGTGCGCGGCCTGGCCGCGCCGGCGGCCCAGGCCTTCGACACGCCGCTGGGGCGTGTGCCGATCGATCAGGCCGCGCTGGCGCGCATCGCCGACCTGCCGCAGGTGGTGAAGAGCGACCGGCCGCATGCGCTGGAGCATTCGCTGGAGGTGCAGCTGCCCTTCCTGCAGGCGGTGCTGGGCAGCGGCTTCAGCCTGGTGCCGCTGGCGGTGGGCGAGGCCTCGTCGCAGCAGGTCGACGAGGTGCTCGAGCGGCTGTGGGGCGGCGACGAGACCCTGGTGTTGATCAGCTCCGATCTGTCGCACTACCTGCCCTATGCCGAGGCGCGTGCGCGCGACCGCGCCACGGTGCAGCGCATCCTGGGCTTCGCCAGCGACCTGCGCGGCGACGAGGCCTGCGGCGCGATGCCGCTGAACGGCGCACTGCGCACCGCGCGCCGCCACGGCCTGCAGCCGCGCCTGCTCGACCTGCGCAACTCGGGCGACACCGCCGGCGACCGCCAGCGTGTGGTGGGCTACGGCGCGATCGCCTTCGAGCCCGCCGCCGCGCCGAACGACAGCGATACCGACACCGGGACCGAGGCCAAGGCCGAACCGGCGGCCGACCCCGGCAACAGTGGCGCCGCACTGGGCCAGGCCCTGCTGACCGGCGCCCGCGCGGCCATCGCCGAAGCCCTGGGCCTGCGCGCGCCGGCCCGCGTCGACCATCCTCGGCTGCGCCAGCCGGGCGCCAGCTTCGTCACGCTGCACGACGCCCACGGCGACCTGCGCGGCTGCATCGGCCAGCTGGAAGCCTGGCGCGCGCTGGGCGAGGACGTGCACCACAACGCGCTGGCCGCTGCCTTCGGCGACCGCCGCTTCTCGCCGGTGACCGCCGCCGAGGTCAGCCACCTGCACCTCGAGGTGTCGGTGCTGGCGCCAATGCAGGCCATGCCCGCCAGCGCCTCGCCGGAGGAGGCCGCGGGCCGGCTGCAGCCCGGCGTCGACGGCGTGCTGCTGGAATGGCGCGGCCGGCGCGGCACCTTCCTGCCGCAGGTCTGGGCGCAGTTGCCGGCGCCCGCCGACTTCTTGCGCGCGCTGCGGCAGAAGGCCGGGCTGCCGCCCGACTTCTGGGCCGCCGACCTCCAGCTGTGGCGCTACCAGGTCACCCCCTACGAGGAGCCACGTGATGCACGCCCCCACTGAGCCCGCGGTTGTCACCAGCACCGAGGCGCCCTACCCCGCCCGCTGGTGGCACCAGCTGGCCGATGGCCGCATCCAGTGCGACCTGTGCCCACGCGACTGCAAGCTGCACGAGGGCCAGCGTGGCCTGTGCTTCGTGCGTGGACGCGGCACCGGTGCCCAAGCCGACCAGATGGTGCTCGACACCTATGGCCGCAGCTCGGGCTTCTGCATCGACCCGATCGAGAAGAAGCCGCTGAACCACTTCTACCCCGGCTCGTCGGTGTTCTCGTTCGGCACCGCGGGCTGCAACCTGGCCTGCAAGTTCTGCCAGAACTGGGACATCTCGAAGAGCCGCGAGGTCGACAAGCTGCAGGACGCCGCCTCGCCCGAGCGCATCGCCCAGGCCGCGAAGGCCAGCGGCGCGGCCAGCGTGGCCTTCACCTACAACGACCCGGTGATCTTTGCCGAATACGCGATGGACACCGCCGACGCCTGCCATGCGCTGGGCGTGAAGACGGTGGCCGTCACCGCCGGCTACATCCACCCCGAGCCGCGGCGCGCCTTCTTCGACAAGATGGACGCCGCCAACGTCGACCTGAAGGCCTTCACCGAGCAGTTCTACGTCGAGCAGACCGCCTCGCACCTGGCGCCGGTGCTCGACACGCTGCAGCACATCCGCCATGAAACGAATTGCTGGCTGGAGATCACCACGCTGCTGATCCCGGGGCTCAACGACAGCACGCCCGAGCTGGAAGCGATGACGCGCTGGATCGTCGACCACCTGGGGCCCGACGTGCCGCTGCACTTCACCGCCTTCCACCCCGACTACAAGCTGGTGCACCTGCCGCGCACGCCGGGCGACACACTGCAGCGCGCCCGGCGCATCGCGCTGGACGCCGGGCTGCGCCATGTCTACACCGGCAACGTGCACGATGCCGAGGGCGGGCGCACCGCCTGCCCGGGCTGCCAGGCGCCGCTGATCGAGCGCGACTGGCATGCGGTGCTGCACTATGCGCTGGACGAGAAAGGCGGCTGCCCGCATTGCGGCACGGCGATCGCCGGGCGCTTCGGCGAACGGTTTGCCGGCGGCTTCGGCCGGCGGCGGGTGCCGGTGCGCGTGGCGATGGCCTGAACGACGAAGTATTGGTCGCTCAGCGTTCGCGCTAGGCCGACAGCATCGCCCGGATCTCGTCGGGCAGCGGCACCGACTTCTGCGCCTTGAAGTCCGACCACACCACGGTGGCGCCGCCGGCGGCGTTGATCACGCCGGGCTGGTCCACCCGCTCGAGCGTGGCGTAGGTGTCGATGGTGCTGCGGCCCAGCGCGCCCACGTAGTTGCGCGCCAGCACGTCGCCCGGGTACTCCAGCTGGCGCATGAAGCTGCAGAACGCATTGATGATGATCGGCCCCACGCCCAGCTCCTCGGGCCGCAGGCCGATGTGGCGGAACCAGTCGATGCGCAGCGTCTCCATGTAGCGGAAGTAGACGGCGTTGTTGACATGGCCCATCGCGTCCATGTCGCCCCAGCGGATGGGGATCACCATCTCGTAGACCAGCTTCTTGTCGTCGGGAATGTCGAATCGCATGGCGCTGCTCAGGCAGTGGGATCGGAAGGGGTCTCGGTGGGCACGCCCAGCTCGGTGGCCAGGCGGTGCACCAGCGCCCGCAACTCGGCCAGCTCGGTGGATTGCCGGGCCAGCTCGGCCTTCAGCGCCACCAGCTCGCCCACGCTGATGGCGTCGTCGTCGCTGGCACCGCCGGGCTCGCGCGCGGCGGTCATCTGTACCTCGCCGCACAGCAGGTGGGCCCAGCGCGGCTCACGCGCACCGGGCGCGCGCGGCAGCAGCACCGCCCGCGGCGGAAAGCGCTCGGCCAGGTCGTCGAGCACCGCCTCCAGCGCCGGCATGTCGGCAAAGCGGTGCAGCCGCTCGACGTTGGCGCGCAGCTCGGCCAGCGTCTGCGGGCCACGCAGCATCAGCACCGCCAGCAGCGCCACCGCCGGCGCCGGCACGTTGATGCCACGCACCGCGTTGTGCTCGTACTTGCTGACGCGCCCGCCGCTGCTCTCGAACACCAGGCTCATGCTCTTCAAGCCGTCGATCGCGGCCAGCACGTCGGCATCGCTGGCGTTGAGCACCGGGTCGCGCGCGGTCTTCTGGTTGCAGCCGGCCACCAGCGCGTTCAGCGACAGCGGGTAGGTGTCGGGCACGGTGGCCTGCTTCTCCACCAGCACGCCCAGCACGCGGGCCTCGAGGGGCGTCAGTGCACGCGCCATGGGCCTGGCCTCAGGCGCCGAAGCCGTCGTCGGCGGACAGGATCGCGCCGTTGATGAAGTGGCTCTCGTTGGCGCACAGCATCATCAGCGCGCTGTTGAGGTCTTCGGGCTTGCCCACGCGCTTGCGCGGGGTCATGTTCATCAGCTTCTGGCCGGCCTCGGTCTGCCAGTGCGCGTGGTTCAGCTCGGTGTCAATGTAGCCGGGGCACAGCGCGTTGGTGTTGATGCCGAACTTGCCCCACTCCAGCGCCATCGCGCGGGTCATGTGGATCACCGCGGCCTTGCTCATCGAGTAGACGCCGATCTGGCTCAGCACCTTCAGCCCGGCCATCGACGCCACGTTGACGATGCGCCCGCCGGTGAAGGTGCCGGGTGCCGCGCCGCGCGAGCGGGCGATCATGCGCTTGGCCACCTCCTGCGCCACGAAGAACGCGCCGCGGGTGTTGGTGCCCATCACGTAGTCGTAGTCTTCCGGGCTCACGTCGACCAGCTTCTGCGTGGTGCTCACGCCGCTGTTGTTGACCAGGATGTCGATGGTGCCCATCTCGGTCTCGGCATGCGCGACCGCCGACTTGATGCTGTCGGGGTCGGTCACGTCGAGCTCGACCACATGGGCGTCGCCGCCCATCGATTCGAGTTCGGCGCGCAGGGTCTTGAGCCGCTCGACGCGGCGGGCGGCCAGCACCACGGCCGCGCCCGACTGGCTCAGGGTGCGGGCGAACTGTGCGCCCAGGCCGCTGGAGGCGCCGGTGACGAAGGCCACGCGGCCGGAAAGATCGATGTTGTAGCTCATGATGCGTCGCTTCGGTAACAGTCCATCAACGATGGGTTGCAGGGCTGGCGCCGGGGTCGGCGGCCAGCATCGGTTCACGATAGCACGCGCCCCCGCGGCCCACCCCGGGGCGGCGCAAGCTCAGCCGGCCGCGTCGGGCAGCGGCAGCAGCGGCGGCGGCTCGCCGGGCCGGCCCAGCAGCGCCAGCCAGTCGTCGACCGGCATCGGCCGGGCGAAGTAGTAGCCCTGGAACTCGTCCACGCCCATCGCCGCCAGCGCGGCCAGCTGCTGGGCCGTCTCCACCCCTTCGGCCACGGTGCGCATGCCCAGCACCTTGCACAGCTTGACGATGCTCTCCAGCAGCCGCGTGGCCGCCGGGTCGCGCTCGATGTCCATCACGAAGCTGCGGTCGATCTTGACCTTGTCGAACGGCAGGTGGCGCAGGTAGCTCAGCGACGAGTAGCCGGTGCCGAAGTCGTCGAGCGCCAGCGAGAAGCCATGGCCGCGCAGCCGGTGCAGCATCGGCGCGACGATGTCCATGTTGTGCACCAGGGCCGACTCGGTGAGCTCCAGCTCGAGCATGCACGGCGCGATGCCGTGGCGCCGGCAGGCATGCAGCAGCAGGCCATCGAGCCCCGGTTGCAGCAGCTGCTTGGGCGACAGGTTCACCGCCACCGGCAGCGCATGGCCCAGCTCGGCGCAGGCGGCCGCCAGCTGGGCGGCGGCATGGGCGGCATGGCGGCCCATCAGCTGGATCAGGCCCACCTTCTCGGCCAGCGGGATGAACTCCACCGGCGAGACGCTGCCGAAGGCCTCGGTGGTCCAGCGCATCAGCAGCTCGGCGCCCTTGGTCCGGCCCTGGGCGTCGACCTTGGGCTGGGCCACGAAGCGGAAGCCGTTGCGGTCGGTGTCGATGCGCAGCAGGCTGGTCAGGCGCACGCGGCGCTGGGCATCGTTGTCGAGCGTGCTGTCGAAGAACACCAGGCAGTTGCGCCCGCGCTCCTTGCCGGCGTACATCGCCGAGTCGGCCTTGCGCAGCAGCTGGCTGAATTCCAGGCCGTCCTGCGGTGCCAGCACCGCGCCGATGGTGGGCGTGATCCGCACCGCCTGGTCGCCCACCTCGAAGGGGCTGGCCAGCGCGGCCAGCACCACCTGCGCCGACGCCCGCACCTCGGTGTCGCCACTGCCCTGGGCCAGCACCACCAGAAACTCGTCGCTGCCCCAGCGGGCCAGCACGGCATCCTCGGGCAGCGCGGCGCGCAGGCGCTGGCCCACGGCGGCCAGCAGCTGGTCGCCGTGGTCGTGGCCGTAGGAGTCGTTGATCTCCTTGAAGCCGTCGAGGTCGATGAACAGGATGCCGAAGCAGGGCTCCTTGCGGGCCAGCGCCTCGTCGATGCGGAACTGCGCCGCCAGCCGGTTGGGCAGGCCGGTGAGCTCGTCGACCATGGCCATGCGCTGCAGCCGGGCCTCGGACAGGCGGCGCTCGCGCAGGTCGTGCAGGGCCACCAGGTGGCAGCGGCGCTGGCCGTCGCTGGCCAGCACCGCGGTGATCGACACCTCCACCGGCACGTCGCCGGCGGCGCAGCGCAGCTCGCGATCGCCGCGCCAGATGCCATCGGCCAGCACCTCGGCCAGCACGGCGTCGTCCAGCTTCAGCCACTGGCGCAGGTCCGAGCCCGGCATGATGCCGCTGTCCTCGCCGGCCAGGCGCACCAGCGCCTCGTTGATCTCCAGCACCGTCCATTGCGGATCGATCACCGCCATCGCGTCGCGCGTGCTGGAGAAGGCATGCGCCATCAGCCGCAGCGAGTCCTCGGCCTCGCGCTGCGCCGTCACGTCCTTGAGCGTGCCCAGCACCCGCTCGACCTGGCCACGGGCATCGCGCCCCAGCGCCCGGCCGCGCACGCGCAACCAGCGCTGGTGGCCGGCGTCGTTCTGGATGCGAAAGCTGACGTCGATGTCGGGGTGGGCGCCGCGCAGATGCAGCTGCCAGGCCAGGCGCAGCGCCTCCTGGTCGTCCGCGTGCGCACGGGCGAACAGCTGCTCCAGCGTCATGCCCTGTTCGACCGCGCTGAACGGCAGCGCGGTCGGCTCGGCCGCGTCGACCTTGACCAGGCCGCTGGCCGCCTCCCACTCCCAGACGCTTTCACCGCTGGCCCACAGGGCCAGCTGCACGCGCTGCTCGGCACGCTGCGCGGCGGACAGCGGCAGATCACCAGGCCGGGTGGGGAGGTCGGCCGTCATCGGCCGCAAGCGACCGGACCGGCCGCAGGAAACGGAGGAGCTGGGAGCATGGTGCGCGGGTGCTGTTCAACCGATAGCCTACTGCAGACCGCCGCGGCGGCAGGCGCGGTAAAGGCCGGTAAAGACGGACGCCCAGGGCTCGACCACTCAAAATAGCACGCTCGTGCTATTTTTTGGAGCCGCTGGGTAGAATCATCGGTTCGTCTGCGAGGACCCAACCGGGTCGCCACGACGGCGCAGACACCCCCCATCAAACAGCCACAGGACATATCGGGATGACACCGCAGGAGATCCTCAGCACGTACGGCCCGCGCGAGGCCATGGACTACGACGTGGTCATCGTCGGCGGCGGACCCGGCGGCATGGCCACCGCGATCCGGCTCAAGCAGCGCGCCGCCGCGATGGGGCGCGAGATCTCGGTGGTGGTGCTGGAGAAGGGCTCCGAGCCGGGTGCACACATCCTGTCGGGCGCGGTGATGGACCCGATCGCCATCACCGAGCTGATCCCCAACTGGCGTGACCTGGGCGCGCCGCTGAACCAACCCGTCACCGGCGACCAGCTGCTGACGCTGACCGAGGACGGCACCGCCACCATCCCCGACTGGCTGATGCCCAACTGCTTCCACAACCACGGCAACTACGTGGTGCGGCTGGGCGCGGTCGTCAAGTGGCTGGGCGAGCAGGCCGAGGCGCTGGGCGTCGAGGTGTTCCCCGGCTTCACCGCCGCCGAGGTGCTGTACGACGAGCAGGGCCGCGTGCGCGGCGTGGCCACCGGCAACCTGGGGATCGGCAAGGACGGCGAGCCGCACGACGGCTTCCAGCTCGGCATGGAGCTGACCGCCAAGTACACCGTGTTCGCCGAAGGCGCGCGTGGCCACCTGGGCAAGCAGGTGGTCGCCAAGTTCAAGCTCGACGAGGGGCGCGACCCGGCCACCTACGCGCTGGGCATCAAGGAGCTGTGGGAGATCCCGCCCGAGCAGGCGCAGCCCGGCCTGGTGGTGCACACCAGTGGCTGGCCGGTGACCGACGGCAGCTTCGGCGGCGGCTTTCTCTACCACCTCGAAGGCAACCTGGTGACGCTGGGCTACGTGCTGGGGCTGGACTACCAGAACCCCTGGATGAGCCCGTTCGAGGAGATGCAGCGCTGGAAGACGCACCACGCGATCCGGCAGCACATCGAAGGCGGCAAGCGCATCGGCTACGGCGCGCGCGCCATCAACAACGGCGGCCTGCAGAGCCTGCCCAAGCTGGTGTTCCCGGGTGGCGCGCTGATCGGCTGCGACGCCGGCTTCATGAACGCCGCGCGCATCAAGGGCAGCCACGCCGCCATCAAGACCGGCATGCTGGCCGCCGAGGCCATTGCCGAGGCGCTGGCCGCCGGCCGCGGCCACGACGAGCTGGCCGCCTACCCGGCGGCCTTCGAGCAGAGCTGGCTGCATGCCGAGCTGCAGCAGACGCGCAACTTCAAGCCCTGGTTCAAGAAGGGCCCGCTGGTGGGCACCGTGATGACCGGCATCGAGCAGTGGCTGATGCCCAAGCTGGGGCTGAAGGCGCCGCCCTGGACGGTGCGCGGCGGCCAGGCCGACCACCTGGCGCTGCGGCCGGCCGACCAGTGCCCGAAGATCGACTACCCCAAGCCCGACAACCGGATCACCTTCGACCGGCTCAGCTCGGTGTTCGTCAGCAGCGTCAACCACGAAGAGAACCAGCCGGCGCACCTGACGCTCAAGGACGCCGGCGTGCCGGTGGCCATCAACCTGGCCAAGTACGCCGGGCCCGAGGGCCGCTACTGCCCGGCCGGGGTGTACGAGTTCGTCAAGAACGACGACAACACCGACCGCCTGCAGATCAACGCGCAGAACTGCGTGCACTGCAAGACCTGCGACATCAAGGACCCGACGCAGAACATCGTCTGGGTCACGCCCGAGGGCGGCGGCGGGCCCAACTACGCGGGCATGTGAGGCCCGCGGGCCGGCGCCGCTTGCCTGCGGGCTGACGGCCGGGGCACCGGCCCGAAAAGCCCGGCGTTGGCACCGCTGATCGCACGATGGGGCCCGCCCCGCGCGCGAACAATCCGGTCGCATCATGCAAGCGCTGCGCCTCCACGAGGTACTGGCGCGCGTGGTGGCCTGGCACAACCGCCATCCGCTCGCGCGCCGGATCAACGCCTCGCAGGTGCACAGCATCGGCGAGGTGCTGCTGCCATTCGCCAGCGCCGAAGCCTTGTCCCCGGGCGGGGCCCCTGCACCGGCACAGGCCGGCACCGACGCGCCACCGGCACTGCCCGCCTGGCGGCCCCGGGCGGCGCCCGCACCCGCCGCCGAGGTCGACGAGCCGGCCCCACC
>JAURXG010000685.1 GCA_030654555.1 Aquabacterium sp. | reverse complement strand
CGCCGCGCTGGCCGCCACCGCGCAGGTGCAGGCCCCGCCCTCGTTCATGCGCACGGCCGAGCGCGCGGCGGTGTGGCGCCGCCCGCTGGTGCGTGCCGGCCTGTGGGTCGGCGTGCTGCTGCTGGGCGTGGGCGTGTTGGCACAGATGGCCCTGCTGTGGCGCGACAACCTGGCCGCCCACTGGCCCGCGGCCAGGCCCGCGCTGCAGGCGCTGTGCCGCGTGGCCGGCTGCAGCGTGCAGCCGCTGCGCCGCATCGATCAGCTGTCGGTCGACAGCTCGGGGCTGAACCGGCTGGCCGGCTCGCCCCTCTACCAGTTGCAGCTGGTGCTGCGCAACCGCGCCGACACCGCGGTGATGATGCCCGCGCTCGAGCTGGCGCTCAACGACGCGCAGGGCCGGCTGGTGGCGCGCCGCGTGCTGCCCGTGGCCGAGCTGCTGCCGCCGCTGGCCGTGCCAGACCCGACGCAAGCCGCGCTACAGGCCGGCCAGCAACTGCCGATCAAGGTCTTGGTGTCCACCGGCGAGCGCCGGGTCGACGGTTACACGCTGGAGCTTTTCTACCCCTGAGCGCGCCCGCGCGGTGCGCGCGCGGCGACTTCCCCATTTCAAGCAACCCCCGGCCGTCCCCGGCCACGCCATCACCATGTCAGTCCTCATCTGCGGCTCGCTCGCCTTCGACACGATCACCAACTTCCCGGGCCGCTTCTCGCAGCAGATCATGCCCGACAAGGTGCACATCCTGAACGTGTCGTTCCTGGTGCCGACGATGCGGCGCGAGTTCGGTGGCTGCGCCGGCAACATCGCCTACACACTGCACCTGCTGGGCGGCCAGCCGCTGGTGATGGCCGCGCTGGGCAACGACGGCGGCGACTACCTGCTGCGCCTGCAGCAATGGGGCCTGGACACCTCGCAGGTGCTGATGGCCGGTGACAGCTACACCGCGCAGTGCATGATCATCACCGACGAGGACAACAACCAGATCACCGCCTTCCACCCCGGCGCGATGCAGCTGGCGCACAACGCCGTGGTGCCTGCCGGCCGCGGTGACATCCAGCTGGGCATCATCGCCCCCGATGGCCGCGATGCGATGCTCAGCCACGCGGCGCAGCTGGCCGCGGCCGAGATCCCGTTCGTGTTCGATCCGGGCCAGGGCCTGCCGATGTTCAGCGGCGACGAGCTGCGCGGCTTCGTGGCCCAGGCCAGCTGGGTGGCGCTCAACGACTACGAGGCGGCGATGCTGTGCGAGCGCATGGACATCACGCTGGAGGCGCTGTCGCGCCAGCCGAATCTGCGCGGCGTGATCGTCACGCTGGGCGCCCAGGGCTGCGACCTGTGGCAGGACGGCGTGCGCACCCATGTGCCCGGCATCGTGGCCGAAGCCGTGCTCGACCCCACCGGCTGCGGCGATGCCTTCCGTGGCGCGCTGCTGCATGGCCTGTCGCTGGGCTGGCCGCTGGCGCGCTGCGTGGCGCTGGGCAACCAGGTCGGCGCGATCAAGATCGCCCAGCGCGGCGGCCAGAACCACGTGCTGCCGCCGGCGCTGCTCGCCGCGGCCTGATCACCGCTGCCGCAGCGGCGGCGTGCCGCGGTGCACCGGCACGCCAGGGCACACCGCGTCAATCGGCGCCCAGCGCCTCGTCGTAACCCGCCTGCCCCGGCAGCAGCACGCCGGCGATGCGGCCGTTCTCGTCCAGCCGGACGCGCGGGTGCAGCGGCGGCAGCGAGGTCAACGCAGCGGCATGCGCCAGCAACGCGGCCGCGCTGGCGAACGGCTGCATCGACCGCACCGTGCTGATCGTGGCGAACTCCATCGGAAAAGCGCCGCGACCATGCTCGTCCAGCGCCGCGGCCGGGTTCACCCAGGCCAGCGTGGTGGTCTCGCCGGCGTCCACCTCGGGCACCTGCCCGGCCGGCGCACGCACCACGAAGAACAGCGTGTCGAAGCGCTTGGGCAGGCCCACCGGCGTGACCCAGTGGCTCCAGGGCTGCAGCGTGCTGGTGGCCAGCGGCCCGCCCGCGGCCGGTGCCAGCGCGGCCATGCTCTCACCGGCGTGCAGCCGCGCGCGCAGCGGTGCCCAGCCGCCGTCGCCCGGGTGATGGTGGTCGGGTGCGCCCAGCCACAGGCCGCATTCCTCGAAACACTCACGCAGCGCCGCCACCGCGTAGGCCAGCGCTTGGTCGCCCACCTGCGTGACCGCGCCGATGCGCTGCAGCAGCCGCTCGGTGGGCTCGTCGCAGGCGGCGGCGTGCTCGGGCGAGCCGTCGACCGCATCCACCGCGCCGCCCGGGAACACATAGGCCCCGGGCATGAAGCTGGCCTGCAGCGAGCGGCGCACCATCAGCACCTCCAGCCCGGCGTCGCCGTCGCGCACGATCAGCGTGGTGGCGGCGGGGCGCGGCGTCACGGGCGCGGTGGGGGTGCGTGGGCTCATGCCGGGTCTCCTGGTGGTGGTCTTCGCAGCCTAGCCGCGGCGCCCGGCGCCACCTGTCACCAACGCGGCGGCCACGCCGTGGTGGTGCATCAGAGGGGCGCCAGCCGGGCGCGCGGATCGTGCCGCGCCAGCCGGCCCAGCAGGTGCTCGACCTCGGCCTGCGCGGTGGCGGTCAACGCCGCCGCCGGCGCGCGCATCGCCGCGCTGCTCAGCAGCCCGCGGCGTCTCAGCAGGTACTTGCGCACCGCCAGCCCCACGCCGGGCTGCTGCTCGTAGCGCAGCAGCGGCAGGTGGGCGTCGAACAGGTCGTGCGCGGCCTCGCGCTGGCCGCTGGTCGACAGCCGCACCACGTCGCACAGCAGGTCGGGAAAGGCGTAGCCGGTGTTGGCGCCGTCGGCACCGCGCGCCATCTCGTAGTCGAGGAACAGGCCGTTGTTGCCGACCAGGATGGCGATGTGGCGCATGCTGCCCTCGCGCTCGCAGCCGCGCAGCGTGCTGATCTTCTCCAGCCCCGGCCAATCCTCGTGCTTGAGCATCACGCAGGACGGCAACTCGTCGACGATGCGCCGGATCACGCCCGGCGTCATCTGCACCGAGAAGGTCAGCGGGTAGTCCTGGATCACGAAGGGCACGTCCGCGCCCAGCGCCTGCACCGCCTGCCAGTAGTAGCCGACGATCTGCTCGTCGGTGCGCAAGGTGTTGGGCGGCGCGATCATCACGCCGGCCGCGCCCGCGGCCATCACCTCCAGCGTCAGCTCGCGCATCGCCGCGAAACCCGGCGCCGACACGCCCACGATCACCGGCAGCGTGGGCGCGCGCCGGATCATGCGCCGCGCCACCTCCACGCCCTCGGCATGGGTCAGCTTGGGTGCCTCGCCCAACTGGCCCAGCACGGTGAGGCCGGTGGCGCCGATGCCGAGATAGAAGTCGACCAGCCGGTCGATCGAGGCGGTGTCGATGCGGCCGTCGTCGAAGAAGGGCGTGGGCGCGATCGGGTAGACGCCTCGGGCTTGGGGCGTGAGCAGCATGGCGGACTCCGTTCATGGTGATGCCCGGCATTCTGGGCCCGCCGGACCGCGGTTTGCCCCGGTACCGCCGGCGGGGCCAAGCCGCTATGGTCGACGGTTCACCACGAAAGGAACCCCTCCATGAAGATCGCCTTCTTCGGCACCGGCCTGATGGGCTCGGGCTTCGTGCGCCGCCTGCGCGCCAGCGGTCATGACGTGAACGTGTGGAACCGCAGCGCCGCCAAGGCGCGCGCGCTCGAAGGCGACGGCATCCGCGCCTTCGACGACCCCGCCGCGGCGCTGGCCGGCGCCGAGCGCCTGCACCTGTCGCTGGCCGACGATGCGTCGGTCGACGCGGTGCTCGAGCCCATCTCCACGGCGATCCCGTCGACCACCTGGATCGTCGACCACACCACCACCGCCGTCACGCCCACCGCCGAGCGCGTGGCACGCTGGAAGGCGCGCGGCCGCCACTACGTGCATGCGCCGGTGTTCATGGGCCCGGCCAATGCCGCCGACGGCACCGGGCTGATGCTGGTGTCGGGCGACCAGGCGCACCACGACGCGCTGCTGCCGTCGCTGCAGCAGATGACCGGCAACGTGCTCTACCTGGGCGCGGCGCCCGAGCGGGCGGCGGCGTTCAAGCTGTTCGGCAACCTCACGCTGATCGGCATCATGGGCGTGCTGGGCGACGTCAACCGCCTGGCCCATGCGGTGGGCATCACCACCGAGGACGCGTTCTCGCTGTTCCAGCACTTCAACCCCGGCCAGTCGCTGCCGGCACGCGCGGCGCGCATTGCCACTGGCGATGTCACCCAACCCACGTTCGAGATGGCGATGGCGCGCAAGGACGTGCGGCTGATGATCGAGGATGCCCAGCGTGGTGGCATGGCGCTGATGGTGATGCCCGGCGTGGCCGCGATGTTCGACGCCGCCATCGCCCGCGGCGAAGGCGCACTCGATTCGACCGCTGCGGCGCGCGTGCCGGGCTGATCGGCCTGGCGCAATCCCCCAACTCCCGGAGAAGAACCCCATGCTGTTCTACGACTCGGTCGGTCCCAACCCGCGCATGGTGCGCATGTTCGCCGCCGAACGCGGCATCGAGCTGCCCAGCACCAAGGTCGACCTGCGCGCCGGCGAGAACCGCCAGCCGCCCTACCTGGCCAAGAACCCGGCCGGCCAGATGCCCGCGCTCGAACTCGACGACGGCTTCGTGCTGTCCGAGATCACCGCGATCTGCGAGTACCTCGACGAGACCGCAGCCAGCGGCCCGTCGCTGATCGGCGCAAATGCCCGGCAGCGGGCCGAGACGCGCATGTGGACGCGCCGCATCGACCTCGGCATCGTCGAGCCGCTGACCGCCGGCTTTCGCTATGCCGAGGGGCTGAAGATGTTCCAGTCGCGCATGCACTGCATCCCGCAGGCCGCCGACGACTTCAAGGCCATCGCGCAGGAAAAGCTGGCCTGGCTGGATGGCCAGATCGCCGGCCGCACCTTCGTCTGCGGCGACCGGCTGACGATGGCCGACATCCTGCTGTTCGCCTTCCTCGACTTCGGCAACAACGTGGGCCAGCCGCTGAACCCGGCGCTGACCCAGGTGGCCGCTCACTTTGCACGCATGAAGGCGCGGCCCAGCGCGGCGGCCTGAGCGGACAGGCCCTCGGCCAGCGCCGGGGGCCGACCGCGATCAGCGGGTGCGCGTCGGGATCTGGTTGAACGGCAGGCCGCGGTCGGCGCGCATGTCGGCCGGCAGGCCCAGCACCCGCTCGGCGATGATGTTGCGCAGGATCTCGTCGGTGCCGCCCTCGATGCGCGTGGCCGGCGAGCGCAGCAGCATGGCCTGGAAGCGCGCCGAGGCGCTGGGCTGCGCACCGTCCACCAGCACGCCGCTGGCGCCCTGCAGGTCGAGCGCGAAGGCGGCGATCTCCTGCAGCGTGCTGCCGGCCACCAGCTTGCCGATCGAGTTCTCGGGCCCGGGCGTCTGGCCCTTGCTCAGCGCAGAGATGCTGCGGTAGGCGGTGTACTTCAGCCCGCTGGTGCGCACCGCCCAGGTGGCCAGCTTCGCCCTTACAGCCGGGTCGTCGATCGCCAGGCCGTTGCCGGTGTCGAACTGGCTGCAGAAGTCGAGCATCTCGGGGAAGCCGGTGGGCATGCCCGCGCCGATGGACATCCGCTCGTTCATCAGCGTGGTCAGCGACACGCGCCAGCCCTGGCCCACGCCGCCCAGGCGCTGGTGATCGGGCACGCGCACGTCGTTGAAGAACACCTCGTTGAAACCCGACTGGCCGTTGACCTGCTTGATCGGCCGGATCTCGATGCCGGGGCTCTTCATGTCGAGGAAAAACATCGTCAGGCCGTCGTGCTTGGCCACGCCGGCGTCGGTGCGGGTCAGGATCATGCCGAAATCGGAGTAATGCGCGCCGCTGGTCCAGATCTTCTGGCCGTTGATGACCCACTCGTCGCCTGAATCCCCGCCAACCCGTTCCGCGCGCGTGCGCAGCCCGGCCAGGTCCGAGCCCGCCGCGGGCTCGCTGAACAGCTGGCACCACACCTCCTGCCCCGACGCCAGCGGCGGCAGGTAGCGGCGCTTGTGCTCCTCGGCGGCGTAGGCCATCAGCGTGGGCGCGATCATGCCCTGGCCGATGATGAACATGCCGGCCAGCTTGCCGTAGACGCCCTCCTCCTGCTGCCAGATCACCCGCTCGATCGGGCTGGCGCCGCGGCCGCCGTATTCCTGGGGCCAGTGCAGGCAGGCCCAGCCGGCGTCGGCCTTGGTCTTCTGCCAGGCCTTGCTGGCGGCGAGCACGTCGCCCGAGCGCAGCGGCGGCTGGCCGAAGCCGGCCAGCTCGAGTTCGTCGCGCAGCTGCACCGGCGCGTTCGCCTGGATCCAGGCGCGGGCCTCGGCGCGGAACGCGGCTTCGCTGGGGTTGTCGTCGAAGTTCATCGGGCGGCTCCTGGTGCGGTGGCTAGTGCAGTGGCGGGGGCGGCAGCGGCCTGGCGGGCGCACAGGCGCGTGACCAGCAGGTCCTCCCATTCGCTCAGGCTGCCCAGTGCCAGCGCCAGCAGGTTGGCGCGGCGGTAGTGCAGGTGGCAGTCGAACTCCCAGGTGAAGCCCATGCCGCCATGCACCTGGATGTTGTTGCGCGCGCAGTGCTGGTAGGCCTGCGTGGCGCTCACCCGCGCGGTGGCTGCGGCCTCGGGCAGCTCTTTCGCGTCGGTCGACAGCGCCCAGGCGCCGTAGTAGGCGTTCGAGCGCGCCAGCGTGGCCGACACGTACATGTCGGCCAGCATGTGCTTGATGGCCTGCAGCGAGCCGATCGGCCGGCCGAAGGCGAAGCGCTCCTGCGCGTAGGCGCAAGCCGTCTCCAGCGCGCGGTCGGCGCCGCCCAGCTGCTCGAACGCGATCAGCACCGCGGCACGGTCGGCCACGTCGGCCACGATGCGTGCGCCCTCGCCGGCCGCGCCCAAGGGCTCGGCGGCGGCCTGCACGAAGTGAAGGCGCGCCTGGCTGCGCGTGGGGTCGATGCTGGGCAGCACCTCGCGGGTCACGCCCGGCCCCTTCAGGTCGACGAGGTAGAGCGAATAGGCCTGCGGATCACCGCCCTCGGCGTGCGCGGCCACCACCGCGAAGTCGGCAATGTCGCCATCGGCCACCGGCAGCTTGCGGCCACTGAGTTGTCCGCCCGACACGGCGCAGGCGATCGAGGCCGGTGTCACCCGGCCCGGCCGCTCGGCCAGCGCCAGCGTGCCGATCGCCTCGCCGCCGGCCAGCGCCGGCAGCCAGCGCTGCTTCTGTGCTTCGGTGCCGGCGCGCAGCAGCAGCTCGGCGGCGATCGCGATCGACGAGCTGAACGGCACCGGCGCCACCGCGCGGCCCAGCTCCTCGGCGATCACGCACAGCTCGAGGTAACCGGCGCCCAGCCCGCCGTAGGCCTCGGGGATGGCGGCGCCCAGGTAGCCTTGCTGGGCCAGGCCCTTCCAGAGCGCGGCGTCGTGCGATTGCGGGCCGTCGAGCACGGCGCGCACCGCCGTTCGATCGCATTGATCGGCGAGGAAGCGGCGGGCCTGGTCCTTGAGCTGCCGCTGATCCGCTGAGAAATCGAAGTCCATGGGGTCGGTTCGGCCGAAGCCGCGTAACACGGGGTGGCGGGCAGTATGGCGGCCAGCGCCCGGCGTCTTCCGTCGCTCGCGAGACAACGCACCACCGCCAGGCTGACGCAACATCGATGCATGAACCAACGCATCGCGCTGGCCCAGCGGCCATCGGGCTGGGTCGATGAATCCTGCTTCGCCCTCGAATCCTGCGCCGAACCGGCGGTCGGCCCCGAGGACGTGCTGCTGGCGGCCATCTACCTGTCCACCGACCCCTACCTGCGTGGCCGCATGAACGCCGGGCCGTCGTATGCGCCGGGATTCGCGCTGGGCCAACCCATCGTCTCGCGCGTGGTCGCCCGGGTGATCGCCTCGAACAACGCCCGCTTCCAGGTCGGCGATGTCGTCTGGGGCTTCCTGGCCTGGGCGCAACGCAGCGTGGCGCCGCGCGGCGAGGGCCTGCACAAGATCGACCCGGCGCTGGGGCGCATCAGCCATGCGGTGTCGGCGCTGGGCATGCCCGGGCTGACGGCCTGGGTGGGCGCGATCGAGATCGGCCGGCCGTCACCCGGCGACACGGTCTACATCTCGTCGGCCGCGGGCGCGGTGGGGCAGCTGGCCGGGCAGTTCGCGCAGCGCGCCGGCGCGCGCGTGGTCGGCTCGGCCGGCAGCGACGACAAGGTGGCCTATGTGCGCGAGCGCTGCGGCTTCGATGCGGCCTTCAACTACAAGACCACCGACCTCGACCAGGCGCTGCGCACCCATTGCCCGAACGGCATCGACGTGTATTTCGACAACGTCGGCGGCGCCACGCTGGAGGCCGCCTTGCGCCATGCCAACGTGGGCGCGCGCTTTCCGGTGTGCGGCATGATCTCGGCCTACAACGAGGTCGACGATGCCGGCATCCGGGGCCTGCAGGCGGTGCTGACCAAGCGCATCACGATGACCGGCTTCATCATCTACGACCATGTGCACAAGCTGGCCGCCTACCAGGCGCGCGTGGCGCCTTGGCTGCGCAGCGGCGAGTTGGTCTTCCACGAGGACATCGTGCAAGGCCTCGAACACGCCCCCGCCGCGCTGATCGGCATGATGAAGGGCGAAGCGATCGGCAAACGCCTGGTGCAGGTGGCGGCCGAGGACGGCGCCGGTTGAGCCGCGCCCCGGCGCCGCGCCTCAGCGGCGCTGCACCTCGGGCAGGAAGCGCACGCCGCTGCGCGCAAAGCCGCCGCTGACGCCGATCGGCGTGCCGTCGGCGCGCCAGCACGACGCGCCTTCGAGGTCGCCGTTGTCGTGGAAGCGGATCGCGCCCATGCCGCCACCGACGTTGGGCACACGCTCGATCGTGTGGCCACGCGCGCGCAGCGCCTCGGCCACCGCCTCGGGGAAACGCGGCTCCAGCTCCAGCCCGAAGCCCTGCGTCCACACCCGCGGCGCCTCCACCGCCGACTGCAGGTCCATGCCGTGGTCGATCAGGTTGACCACCGCCTGCAGCGCCGACGGGAAGATGCGCAGCCCGCCCGGCAGGCCCAGCGCGAAGCGCGGCTGGCCGTCCTTGAACACGATCAGCGGCGCCATCGACGAGGTGACACGCTTGCCCGGCGCCAGCGAGTTGGCCAGCCCGGGCCGCGGGTTGAAGACGTAGAGGTAGTTGTTCGGGATCACGCCGGTGCCCGGCACCATGTAGCGCGCGCCGAACAGCGAGTTGATGGTCTGCGTCGCGCTGACGATGTGGCCGTCGCGGTCGGCCACGGTCAGGTGGGTGGTGTTGGCGCTTTCGTTGCCGCGTCCGGGGTCGCCGATGCCCGCCACCACGCCGGCCTGCCAGGCCTGGGCCCGCGCCGGGTCGAAGCGGGCGCGGCGCTCGGCGGCATAGTCGGCCGACAGCAGGCGGTCCACCGGCACCGGCACGAAATCCGGATCGGCGGTGGAGGCGGCGCGGTCGGCGAAGGCGATCTTCAGCACCTCGGCCAGCCGGTGCACCGCGTCGACGCTGCCGAAGCCACCGGCAGCGACGTCGAAGCCTTCGAGGATCTGCAGCATCTGGCCGATGTGCAGCGGGCCGGCGCAGGGCGGCGGCGGGCCGGTGATCTCGAAGCCGCGGTAGCTGGCGCGCAGCACCGGCATGTCGTGGGTGCGGTAGCGCTGCAGGTCGGCCAGCGTGAGGTAGGCGCCGTGCTGCTGCATGTCGTCGGCCAGCGCAGCGCCGAGCGCGCCGCCGTACAGCGCCGCAGGCCCTTGCTGCACCACCAGCCGCAGCGTGTCGGCATAGGCGGCGTTGACCACGCGGTGGCCCGCCTTCAGCGGCGCGCCGCCGGGCAGGAAGACCCGGGCGATCTCGGGGTCGAGCGCCAGATCGGCGGCGCAGTCGGCCACGCAATCGGCCAGGTAGGTGGTGGCCGCGAAGCCGCGCGACGCATGCCGGATCGCCGGCTCCACCACGTCGGCCAGCGACAGCCGGCCGTGGCGCGCCAGCATCTGGCACCAGGCCATCAGGTTGCCGGGCACGGCCACCGCGGCGCGGCCCACGCTGTTGCGCCGGCCCACCGCGTCGAGCACGCCGGGCCCGGCGTCGGGGTCGGGCGTGAAGGTGTCGGGGCCGACCGCCATCGGGCAACGGCCCTGGCCTTCGAGGATGGTCTGCCGCCCGTCGGGCAGGCGCAGGTTGGCGAAGCCGCCACCGGCGATGCCGACCATCATCGGCTCGACCACCGTCAGCGTGAACAGCGTGGCCACCGCCGCGTCGATGGCGTTGCCGCCAGCCGCCAGCATCTCGGCGCCCGCGGCCGAGGCCAGCGGGTGGTTGCTCACCACCATGCCGCGGCTGCCGATGGCCGGCCGCTTCTCGTTGTCGAAAGGCGTTGCCGCCCGCTGTCGCCAGTCGTCCATCGCCCCGGTCTCCTTCGGCTGTGTGAACCCGGCCATCGACGGGCCGGTGGCCCCCACCTTACCAAAAGCAGCGGCGCGCTGCAGATCGTACGCTCACTTCATTGGTTATGACGCACAGTCATTCCACCGTCACGCTCTTGGCCAGGTTGCGTGGCTTGTCGACGTCGGTGCCGCGGGCGCAGGCGGTGTGGTAGGCCAGCAGCTGCAGCGGCACCACGTGCAGGATGGGCGACAGCGCGCCGTAGTGCTCGGGCATGCGGATCACGTGCACGCCGGGCTCGCTGCTGATGTGGGTGTCGCTGTCGGCGAAGACGAACAGCTCGCCGCCGCGGGCGCGCACCTCCTGCAGGTTGCTCTTGAGCTTCTCGAGCAGCGCGTCGTTGGGGGCGATGGTGACCACCGGCATCGCGCTGGTCACCAGCGCCAGCGGCCCATGTTTCAGCTCACCGGCCGGGTAGGCCTCGGCGTGGATGTAGCTGATCTCCTTCAACTTCAGCGCGCCTTCGAGTGCGATCGGGTAGTGCAGTCCGCGGCCGAGGAACAGCGCGTTTTCCTTGCGCGCAAACTCGGCGGCCCAGGCGATGACCTGCGGCTCCAGCGCCAGCACCGCCTGCACCGCGGCGGGCAGGTGGCGCAGCGCCTTCAGGTGCTGGGCCTCCTGCGCCTCGCTGAGCCGGCCGCGGCTTTGCGCCAGCGTCAAGGTCAGCAGGAACAGCGCCCCCAGCTGGGTGGTGAAGGCCTTGGTCGACGCGACGCCGATCTCCACGCCCGCATGCGTCAGAAAGTTCAGCTTGCACTCGCGCACCATCGCGCTGGTGGCCACGTTGCAGATCGTCAAGGTCTGGGTCATGCCCAGGCTGCGGGCATGCTTCAGCGCGGCCAGGGTGTCGGCGGTCTCGCCGCTCTGGCTGATGGTGACGACCAGGGTGCGCGCATCGGGCACGCTGTCGCGGTAGCGGTACTCACTGGCCACCTCCACGCTACAGGGGATGCCGGCGATGCTCTCCAGCCAGTATTTGGCCGCGCTGCCGCTGTAGTAGCTGGTGCCGCAGGCCAGGATCAGCACCCGGTCGATGTCCTTGAACACGGCGTAGGCACCGTCGCCAAACAGCTCGGGCGTGATGCCGGCCACCGCCTCCAGCGTGTCGCTGATGGCACGCGGCTGCTCGAAGATCTCTTTCTGCATGTAGTGTTGGTAGGGGCCCAGCTCGGCCGCGCCGGTGTGGGCGTGCACGGTGCGCACTTCGCGCGTCACGCGCTCGAAGTGGCCGTCGGGCTGGCGCGCGCTGATCCAGTGTTTGCCCATCTGCAGGTCGACCACGTCGCCCTCTTCCAGGTAGACGATCTGGTCGGTGACGCCGGCCAGCGCCATCGCGTCGCTGGCGAGAAAGGTTTCCCCTTGGCCCACGCCCAGCACCAGCGGGCTGCCTTCGCGCGCGCCCACCACCCGGTGCGGCTCGTCGCGGCAGAACACGGCGATGGCGTAGGCGCCCTTCAGCCGGGTGGTGGCGCGCTGCACCGCGTCGAACAGGTCGCCGTCATACAACTGGTGCACCAGGTGGGCGATGACCTCGGTGTCGGTCTGGCTCTCGAAGACGTAGCCCTTGTTCTTCAGCTCGGCGCGCAGTTCGTCATGGTTTTCGATGATGCCGTTGTGCACCAGCGCGATGCGGTTGCCCGAAAAATGCGGGTGGGCGTTGTGCAGCGCCGGTACGCCGTGGGTGGCCCAACGGGTGTGGGCGATGCCGGTGCCGCCCTGCACATGGTCGTGTTCGATCTGCTGACCCAGTTCGGCCACGCGGCTGGTGCTGCGGGTGCGGCGCAGTTCGCCGTCCTGGTGCACGGCCACGCCGCAGGAGTCGTAGCCGCGGTACTCCAGCCGCTTGAGGCCCTCGACGAGGACCGGGACGATGTTGCGGGTGCTGACGGCGCCGACGATGCCACACATGGTGTTGTTCCTGAGGTTCTGACAGGGGCGCATCGTAAGCAGCCCCCCAAGAAATAAGTGTGCAAAGTTTGCGTCATTCGGCAATAAATGGTCGACATGCTCACGTGCAGCGAGAAAATTGCCAGAATGATCGCATCGTGAACGAATCAATCGACACCGCAGCGCTGGACGCCATCGACCATCGCCTGCTGGCCCTGCTGCAGGCCGATGCCTCGCGCTCGAACCAGGCGCTGGCCGAGGCGGCGCATGTCTCGCCGGCCACCGCGCTGCGCCGGGTGCGCCGGCTGGTGGAGAGCGGCGTCATTCAGCGCCAGGTGGCCATCGTCTCGCCGGCCTTGGTGGGCGGGCTGAGCGCCATCGTCGAGGTGACGCTCGATCGCCAGGGTGCCGAGCACGTGGCCGCCTTCGAGGCCCGCGCCGTGGCCGAGGCCGCGGTCCAGCAGTGCTACCGCGTCTCGCCCGGGCCCGACCTGGTGCTGGTGCTGTGGCTGCCCGACATGGCGGCCTACCACGCGCTGGTGCAGCGGCTGTTCACGCAGGACGCCAACGTGCGCAACGTCAAGAGCTTCTTCGCCACCCACCGGGCGAAGTTCGAGCCGGCGGTGGCGCTGCCGCCGCCCACCGCGTAGGCAGCGGCGCGGCGCCTACTGCTTCAGCAGCGCAAGGCCCTTCAGGTACTCGCCCTCGGGAAACTCCAGCGTCGTGGGGTGATCGCTGGCGCCCTCCAGCCGCTGCAGGATGGCGGCGTTGACGCCCGCATCGATGCCGGCACCGGCGACGATCTTGTGGAACAGGTCGGCATTCACCCCGCCCGAGCAACTGAAGGTCAGCAGCAGCCCGCCGGGCGCCAGCAGCCGCAGCGCCAGGCGGTTGATGTCCTTGTAGGCGCGGGCAGCGCGCTCGGCATGCGCGGCGGTGGGCGCGAACTTGGGCGGATCGAGCACGATGGCGTCGAAGCGGCGGCCGGCGGTGATCAGCTCGCGCAGCGTGGCGTTGACGTCGGCATCGACGAAGCCGCAGCGGCTGTCGTCGAAGCCGTTGCGGCGCAGGTTGTCACGCGCCTGGGCCAGCGCCGGGGCCGATGAATCGACGCTGATGACCTCGATGGCGCCACCGGCCAGCGCCGCCACGCTGAAGCCGCCGGTGTAGCTGTAGCAGTTCAGCACCGACTGGCAGCCGAACTGGCGCACCAGGTCGGCAAAGCGCTTGCGGTTGTCGCGCTGGTCGAGGTAGTAGCCGGTCTTGTGGCCCAGCGCCACGTCCAGGCCCAGCGTCCAGCCATGCTCCTGGATCGTCAGGTCGGTGGGGCCCTCGCCGCGCAGCCAGCCGGTGCGCTCGGCCAGGCCCTCCAGCGCCCGCACGCTGGCGTCGCTGCGCTCGTAGAGCCGCTGCAGCCCGGTGATCTGCAGCAGCGCGTCGGCGATGGTCTCGCGCCAGCGCTCGGCGCCGGCCGACAGGAACTGCGCGCTCAGCACGTCGCCGTAGCGGTCGACGATCAGCCCGGGCAGGCCGTCGGCCTCGCCGTGCACCAGGCGCTGGCCGTCGCTGGCGATTGCCAGCCGGCCGCGCAGCGCGATGGCGCGCTGCAGCCGGGCCTGGAAGAACGCCGCGTCGATGCGCTCGGTCTCCACGAAGCTCCAGGCCCGCACGCGGATCATCGAACTCGGGCTGTACGCGCCCCAGGCCAGGAAGCTGCCGTCGTGCGCCTCCACCCGCACCAGCTCGCCGGCGTCGGCGCTGCCGCGGGCGACGCTGCCCTCGAACACCCAGGGGTGGCGGCGCTGCAGCGAGCGCTCCTTGCCGTCACGCAGTCGGATCGTCTTCATGCGGCGGATTGTCGCCCCCGGCTGCGGGGTACGGCGCCGGCCTGCGCGCCACCGTGGCCATCGCGACGGGCCGCAACGGACCGCGCCTGGCGGCTACTTGCGCTTGGCCCGCGGGTGCGCCGCGTCGTAGACCTTGGCCAGGTGCTGGAAGTCCAGCTTGGTATAGACCTGCGTCGTGGTGATGCTGGCATGGCCCAGCAGCTCCTGCACCGCGCGCAGGTCGCCGCTGGATTGCAGCAGGTGCGAGGCGTAGCTGTGGCGCAGCATGTGCGGGTGCACCCCGGTGGCCAGGCCGGCATCGCGCGCCAGCAGCTGCAGGCGGCTGCGCACCTGGCTGTCGCTCAGACGCGTGCCGCGGTTGCTGACGATCAGCGCCGGCTCGTCGGGCCGCGCCAGCTCACCGCGCAGCGCCAGCCAGGCCGCCAGCGCGGCCAGCGCCGGGCCGCCCACCGGCACGCTGCGGCGCTTGCGGCCCTTTCCCAGCACATGGGCGGTGGCGTCGGCGGCGTCGATCCAGCCGGCGGCCTCGGTGCCGGCGGCCACGTCCAGCCCGGTCAGCTCGCCCACGCGCAGGCCGCAGCCGTAGAGCAGCTCGACGATGCAGTGGTCACGCGCGCGCAGCGCCGGGTTGCCGCTGGCGCTCTCCTGCTGGGCCAGCGCCACCGCCTGGTCGACGTTCAGCGCCTTGGGCAGCGGCTTGGGCGCCTTGGGCGGACGGATGCCGTCGACCGGGTTGTGCGTCACCAGCCGCTCGCGGCCCCAGTGCTTGAACAGCCCGCGCCAGGCCGCCAGCGCGATGGCGATGCTGCGTGGGCCCAGGCCACGCTCGCGCAGCCGCGCGGCCCAGCCGCGGATGTGGTGCGCCTGGGCGCGCGGCAGATCGACGCCGTCGTCTGCGGCCAGCTGCTGCAGCCAGCCCAGCGCGTCGGCATACATCGCCAGCGTGCGCTCGGCCAGGCGCCGCTCCACCCGCAGGTGCTGCAGGAAGCGGGACACACCCTCGCCCAGCGCCGGCGTCTTCATCGCCGGGCCTGACCCGTTGTCCAGGTGGCCGAAATGCCCACCGCGACCCGCGCGCCAGCGCCACCCAGCGGCGGCCGCGGAACCGGCTTCGCCGGGCCGCTGGCGGCGCCCCCCTGGGGAGGAGCGCCGCAGGCGCGTCGCAGGGGGGTCAAGCCGCCGGCAGCAGCCGTGTCAGCGCCGCGCTGGCCACCTCGCCGATGCGCAGCAGGAAGTCGGTGCTCATCTCGCCGGTGTAGCGCGTGGGGTCGGGCGAGCCCAGCACCAGCAGCCCGACCGGCGTTTCCCCCGCACCGGTGCGCAGCGGGATCAGCGCGATCGACGTGACGGTGGCGGCATCGTCCAGCCAGGCCGCCGCCTCGAAGCCCGCGTTCAGCCCGCAATAGGGCTGGCCCAGGCTGGCGGCGAAGGCCTTGACGTCGTCGCTGACGCCCAGCGTGAAGGGCAGGCCCTCGAAGGCCGGGTCCACGCCCCAGACCCGGATCGCCGCCTGCGGGATCATGAACTCATGCTGCAGCGAGCGCACCAGGTCGACCGGCAGCCCGGCCGCCGAGGGCGCCAGCAGGATGGCCCGGATGAAGCGGTGCAGCCGGTCGGCGATGGCCACGTTCTCGCGGCCATGGCGGATCATCTCCATGATCTGCTGCTCCAGGCCCTTGATCTTCTCGCGCAGCATTTCCATCTGCCGCTCCTGCAGCGACACGGCGCGCTGGCCGTGCGGGCTGGTCAGCTGGATGCTGGCCAGCAGCTCGGCATGGCGCTCGAAGAAGCCCGGTGTGTTGGCCAGGTAGTTGGCAATGTCGCTCTCGGTGATCGCGCCTTCTAAGCTCACAGTTCAATCTCCCCTTCAAAGACGGTCTCGGCCGGGCCGGTCATCAGCACGTTGGCCTCGTCGTCGGGCCACTCGATGGTGAGCAGGCCGCCACGCGCCTGCACGTCCACCTTGCGGTCCAGCCAGCCCAGCCGGATGCCGGCCACCACGGCGGCGCAGGCGCCGGTGCCGCAGGCCAGCGTCTCGCCGGCATCACGCTCGTAGACCCGCAGCGCGATCTGGTCGCGGGCCATCACCTGCATGAAGCCGGCGTTCACCTTGCGCGCAAAGCGTGCGTGCTGCTCGATGCGCGGGCCCAGCTCGGCCACCGGCGCCTCGCGCACGTCGACCACCCGATGCACCGCATGCGGGTTGCCCATCGACAGCACCGCCACCTGCAGCACCCGGCCCTCGCCCACGTCCAGCGGCCACAGGTCGAAGCCGGCTTCGCGCTGCGGCGCCAGGCCGCGCGCATCGAAGGGCACCCGCGCCAGGTCGAAGATCGGCCGGTTCATGTCCACCGTCACCCGGCCATCGTCCTGCAGGTGCAGGCGCAAGCGGTTGTTGACGGTGTCGACGGTCACCGTGCGCTTGCTGGTCAGGCCGCGCTCGTGCACGAAGCGCACGAAACAGCGCGCGCCGTTGCCGCAGTGCTCGACCTCGTCGCCGGTGTTGTTGAATATGCGGTAGCGGAAGTCGGCATCGGCACTGCGCGAGGGCTCGACCAGCAATATCTGGTCGGCACCCACGCCGAAGCGGCGGTCGCCCAGGCGGCGCAGTTGATCCGGCCGCAGCTCGATCGGGCCCTGGGTGGCGTCGAGCACGACGAAGTCGTTGCCCGCGCCCTGCATCTTGGTGAACTTCAGTCGCATCGTCGGATTATCGGCCGGTGGTCTCAATACAGGCCGGGCTCGCCGTCGGGCCGCGTCTTGAAGCGCTTGTGCACCCACAGGTACTGCGCCGGGTTGCTGCGGATCTCTTGCTCGATCCAACGGTTCATGCGCAGCGCGGCGGCCTCGTCGTCGGCGCCCGGAAAGTCGTCCCAGGGCGGCAGGAAGCGCACCCGGTAGCCCGCGCCGCCGGGCAGGATCTCGGCGACCACCGGCTGCACCACCATGCCCAGCGAGCGGGCCATGCGTGCCGGCGCCAGCAGCGTGGCCGCCGGCACGCCGAAGAAGGGCACGAAGGCCGCGTCCTTGGCGCCGAAATCCATGTCGGGCAGGTTGAAGAAGGCGCAGCCGCGCTTGATCGCCCGCACCAGCGGCAGCGCGCGCTCGCTGCGCGCGAACACCTCGCCCAGGCCGAAGCGCAGCCGGCCGGTGCGCATCGCCTCGTCGAACACCCGGTTGCTCTGCGCCTGGTAGATCGAGGCCACCTTGCGGCCCTGGAACAGCTGGGTGGCCACGCCGGCCACGTCCAGCGCCACGAAGTGCGGCACCAGCCACATCACCGGCTTGTCGCTGCGCTCGGCCAGGCCGACGTCGCCCTCGACGTGGATCAGCTGCTTCAGCCGCTCGGGCGAGGCATACCAGAGCAGGCCGCGCTCCAGCAGGCTGCGCGCCAGCCAGCCGAAGTGCGCTCGTACCAGCCGGGCCTGTGCCGCTGCATCCAGACCGGGCAGGCACAGCTCGACGTTGCGCAGCGCCACCCGCCGGCGGGATCCGGCCAGCGCATGCAGCACCGCGCCCAGCCCGCGGCCCAAGGCCGCCTGCACGCCCAGCGGCAGGCGCTGCAGCAGCCACAGCAGGCCCAGCACGGCCCGCGCGACGAGGTCGCCCCTCACGACGGCGCCTCCTCGCCGGTGGCCGCATGCACCCGGCGCGGCTGCTTGTAGCGGTGGTAGCCCCACAGGTACTGGCCGGGGCACTGGGCGATCAGCCGCTCCATCTCTTGGTTGATCGCGGTGGCGCAGGCCAGGGCCAGCCCCTCCTCGTCGGGGCTGTCGGCCCGTGCGACGGGCAGCGGCTGGACCGGCCGGCTGACCCGCAGCACATAGCCGCGGCCCGCGGGCAGGCGCTCGGCCCAGATCAGCAGCAGCGCCGCGCCGGTCTGCTGCACCAGGCGCGCGGCCAGCGTCATCGTGTAGGCCGGCTGGCCGAAGAACGGCGCCCACACGCCCATGCCCTCGGGCGGCACCTGGTCGGGCAGCAGGCCCACGGCCTCACCCTTGCGCAGGGCGCGGATCATCTGCCGCACCCCCGCCAGCGCGGCCGGCGCGGTGGCCAGGCCGGGGCGCGCGCGGGCGGTCTCCTCCAGCGTGCGCAGCCAGCGCTGGTGCGCCGGGCGGTACATCGCGGTCAACCGGGCGCGCTGGCCGAAGCGCTCGGCGATGGCCTGCGCACACACCTCGAAGCAGCCCAGGTGCGGCGTCAGCAGCACCAGGCCGCGGCCATCGTCGAGCGCGGCCTCGATCAGTTCGGCCCCCTGCCACTGCACCGCCGCACCCAGCGGCCGGTCGACCGGCCGCAGCCACAGCCAGGGCAGCTCGGCCACCATGCGACCGGTCTCGGCCACCGCCTGGCGGCGCACCTCGGCGCCCAGCCCGGCCAACGCCACATGGCTGCGCAACCGGCGGCGGTAGGTGCCCGACAGGGCGTAAGCCAACCAGCCCAGCAGCGTGCCCCAAGCGTGCAAAGTGCCCAGGCGGCGCCGGGACAACCAGGCCATCAGCGTGAACATCGTTTATATAATCGCGGCATCGCCGAGTTAAAGGACAACTTGCGGGGCGATGCGTGGCATTCAGACCACGCCGTGTGAGCAGTGCCCCCCGGGCACCGATCCACGCCAAATGCCGCTAAAGCGTTCGCCGCCATTCCAGAAGGTCAAAGCGGTTGAAACGGCGACGCAGCTTTCAACCAACCTGGAGTGTATGCAAGTGGCGAACGACTTTCTCTTCACATCCGAATCCGTCTCCGAGGGCCATCCCGACAAGGTGGCCGACCAGATCTCGGATGCCATCCTCGATGCGATCTTCGCGCAGGACCCGCGCAGCCGCGTGGCCGCCGAGACCCTGACCAACACCGGCCTGGTGGTGCTGGCCGGCGAGATCACGACGCAGGCCAACGTGGACTACATCCAGGTGGCGCGCGACACCATCAAGCGCATCGGCTACGACAACACCGAGTACGGCATCGACTACAAGGGCTGCGCGGTGCTGGTGGCCTACGACAAGCAGAGCAACGACATCGCGCAAGGCGTCGACCACGCCAGCGACGACCACCTCAACACCGGCGCCGGCGACCAGGGCCTGATGTTCGGCTATGCCTGCGACGAGACGCCCGAGCTGATGCCCGCGGCGATCCACTACGCCCACCGCCTGGTCGAGCGCCAGGCCCAGGTGCGCAAGGACGGCCGCCTGCCCTTCCTGCGCCCCGACGCCAAGAGCCAGGTCACGCTGCGCTACGTCGACGGCAAGCCGCACAGCATCGACACCGTGGTGCTGAGCAGCCAGCATGCGCCCGAGTACAGCCTGGGCAACCGCATGACCGACGCCTTCTACGAGGCGGTGCGCGAGGAGATCATCAAGCCGGTGCTGCCGGCCGCCTGGCTGACCAAGGACACCAAGTACCTGATCAACCCGACCGGCCGCTTCGTCGTCGGCGGCCCGCAGGGCGACTGTGGTCTGACCGGCCGCAAGATCATCGTCGACACCTACGGCGGCGCCTGCCCGCACGGCGGTGGCGCGTTCTCCGGCAAGGACCCGAGCAAGGTCGACCGCTCGGCCGCCTATGCCGCACGCTACGTGGCCAAGAACGTGGTCGCCGCCGGTCTGGCGCGCCAGTGCCAGGTGCAGGTGGCCTACGCCATCGGCGTGGCCAAGCCGATGAACGTGACCGTCTACACCGAAGGCACCGGCGTGATCCCCGACGAGCGCATCGCCGCGCTGGTCAACGAGCACTTCGACCTGCGCCCCAAGGGCATCATCCAGATGCTGGACCTGCTGCGCCCGATCTACCAGAAGACCGCGGCCTACGGCCACTTCGGGCGCGAAGAGCCGGAGTTCACGTGGGAACGCACGGACAAAGCTGCGGCGCTGCGCGACGCAGCCGGCCTGTAAGGCCGCCGCGCGCTGAGCGCGCGGTTTGTCCGTGCGTAGGGGTCGGCTGACTTCGCGCCAGTGAAGTCAAGGTCCGAAGGACCGGCCGACACCAACGCAATGCACGGCGAAGCCGCTGACCGATTTTTGGCCTTCAAGGGCGGCGCGAGCCGCCCTTCGTCATTCCGTTCAGGCCGGCCGCGGTTTGACCTTCGACGCCGCCAATTTGGCCTGCACCCGCGCCACCTCCACGTCGGCGTCGTGCACCAGCGCCACGCCCATGCGGCGCTTCACAAAACTCTCGGGCTTGCCGAACAGGCGGATCTCGCTGTTGGGCACGCGCATCGCATCGGCCACGCCGTCGAAG
>JAURXG010000683.1 GCA_030654555.1 Aquabacterium sp. | reverse complement strand
CGCCGCGGATCTTGTGCGGGAAGCAGCTGATGTAGAAGCCCGTCGCCGGGATGGCTTCCAGGTTGTGCAGCTTCTCCAGGTGGCAGTAGCCGATGTCGCGGCCGGCCTTGTGGCCTTCCCAGATCAGCGAGGCGTCGTGCGTCTCGCCGTACTTTTTCGCGGTGTGGACGAAGGGCGCGTCCCAGCTCCAGGCGTCGGTGCCGGTCAGGCGCACGCCGCGCTCCAGCAGGTACATGGTGGCCTCGTAGCCCATGCCACAGCCCGCACCCAGGAAGTCGGGCTGGCCGTAGCGCGAGCCGGCGCGGGTGTTGACGACCACGATGTCCAGCGGCTCCAGCGTGTGGCCGACGCGCGCCAGCTCGGCCTGGACATCGGCCGCGGTGGCCACGTAGCCGTCGGGGAAGTGGCGGAAGTCCAGCTTCACACCCGGCTGGAAACACCACGCCAGCGGCACCTGGTCGATGGTGATGCTGGGCCGGCTGCCGCCGTTCTTCGCGTCCTGCGTGGAATGGAAATGCCAGGGTGCGTCGAGGTGGGTTCCGTTGTGCGTGGTCAGCGTCACCCACTCGGCGGCCGCGGCCTCGCCGTCGGGGTAGTCCTCGGCCGTGGTGCCCGGGATCATGGCCATGAACTCGGGCAGCGTGTCGGCGTGCTTCTGGTAGGTGATCTTCGGCGCCAGCGGCGGCGGGTCGGACAGCACGTCGTTTTCCAGGTAGATGGAAAGATCGACAAAGCGGCGATTCGGCTTCATGCAGGACCCGGCTCAGATGGGTTGGGCCAGCGCCATCAGCGACTCGCGCATGATGCGGGCGTGTTCTTCCTTGTCGCCACCGGCGATCTCGATGTCGCCCAGGCGGCCGGAGTTCTGCACCACCATGCGGCAGCGCTCCCAGCGCCGGGCTTCGAACGCGGCCAACGCCTCGCCCACCACAGCCGTGCGGCCCAGTTCCTCGGCCAGCACCAGCGCGTCCTCGATACCGATGCAGGCGCCCGAGGCCAGGTGCGGCGTGGTGGCGTGCACCGTGTCACCGATCAGCACCACGCGGCCGCTGAACCAGGGGCACGGCATCAGAAGGCCTTCCAGCGGGCGATAGACGATCTGCGATTCGGGGCCGATCTGGTCACGGATGGCCTGCAGCGTGGGCGCCGGGAAGTCGGCCAGCAGATCGCGCAGCAGGGCCGGGAAACTGGCGGGGTC
>JAURXG010000678.1 GCA_030654555.1 Aquabacterium sp. | reverse complement strand
TGGTTTCGGTGAGGTAGGGCGTGTCGATCTGCTCCACGTTGCCCATGCAGATGATCTTGGTGCCCGGGCCGGCGCGCGTGATCAGGGTCTTCATCTGCTTGGGCGTGAGGTTCTGCGCCTCGTCCACGATCACCCAGCGGTTGAGGAAGGTGCGGCCGCGCATGAAGTTCATCGAGCGGATCTTGATGCGGCTGGCCAGCAGTTCGTTGGTGGCGCCGCGGCCCCAGCTGCCGTGGTCCTCGGTGTGGGTGAGCACTTCGAGGTTGTCGGTGAGGGCGCCCATCCAGGGCGTCATCTTTTCCTCTTCGGTGCCGGGCAGGAAGCCGATGTCCTCGCCCACGCTCACCGTGGCGCGGGTCATGATGATCTCGCGGTAGCGCTGCACGTCCATCGTCTGGGTGAGGCCGGCGGCCAGGGCCAGCAGGGTCTTGCCGGTGCCGGCGGTGCCGAGCAGGGTGACGAAGTCGATCTCCGGGTCCATCAGCGCGTTGAAGGCGAAGTTCTGTTCGCGGTTGCGCGCGTTGATGCCCCACACCTGGTGCTGCGGGCTGCGGAAGTCGTCGACGATCTGCAGGATGGCGCGGTCGTCGTCGAGCCTGGCGACCTTCATCTCCACTTCGTCGGTGCCGGGCATGTACAGGAACTGGTTGGGGTACCAGCCGTCGTCGTCGGTGCGGCGCACTTCGTAGAAGGTGCGGCCCTTCTCGGTCCAGCTGCGCAGGTTGCCTTCGTGGCGCTCCCAGAAATCCACCGGCAGTTCGTTGGCGCCGGTGAACAGCAGGTTGAAATCGTCGATGGCGCGGTCGTTCTCGTAGTCCTCGGCCTTGACGCCGCAGATCGAGGCCTTGATGCGCAGGTTGATGTCCTTGGACACCAGCACCACGGGCACGCCCGGGTGGTCTTCGATCAGCTGCAGGATCGAGCCCAGGATCTGGTTGTCGGGCAGCACCAGGCCGAAGCGCTTGCCCACTTCCACCGGCTTGAGCTGGAACAGCAGGCGGCCGACGCTTTCGTTGGCGCGCAGCTGCAGGCCCTTGGGCTGCACCAGCTTCACGCCGCCCTCGATGTTGTCGCTGCCGTGCGCCTCGATGATCTCGTTGAGGAAGCGGCTGACCTGGCGCGCGTTGCGGCTGGCTTCCGAATGGCCCTTCTTGCCGTTGTCGAGCTCCTCCAGGACCATCATCGGTATGAAGACATCGTGCTCCTCGAACTTGAACAGCGCGGTCGGGTCGTGCATCAGCACGTTGGTGTCCAGCACGTAGATTCGCTTGCTTCTCGTCATGGGATTCTCATGTTGGGAAGGGACACGGTAGCGGCCGCACATCCCTGCGCGGCACGGCGACGCACCGCCGATGCTCGCGGGGCGAGACGGCGGTGCGGGTTTGCTCGGGGGTGCATCACTTGGCTTTGGCGGCCTTCTGCAGCGATTCCAGGACCGCTTCGGCATGGCCGGCGACCTTCACTCCGCGCCAGCTCTCGGCAACGCGGCCCTCGGGATCGATCAGGAACGTGCT
>JAURXG010000677.1 GCA_030654555.1 Aquabacterium sp. | reverse complement strand
GGCCGCGGCGCCGGGGCGGCGGCGGGCGGCGGTGGGGCGGCGTCGGTCAGCAGGATCACGTTCAGCGGGCTGGCCGGGTGGCGCAGCACCACCAGCACCGCATCCCGCTGGACCAGGGCCCAGACCAGCAGCAGATGGGCGCCGGCGATCAGCAGCAAGGGCTTCAGGCGGCGCGACGGCGGGCGTGGTGCGTTCCAGCGCGGCAGGACCGGCGGCGAGAGCGTGGCGAGGGCGGACATGGCAGCGGTGTGGGGCGACAGAGTGCCTGCATCGTAACGCAAATGCGAATGAGTCGCAATTGAAATTGGATGCCGCCACGGCTTGCGCGGCGGGGCGACCAAGCGCGCGCTGCCGATGTCCCGCACAACCGCTCTTGCGATCTACCGCACTACCGCTCTACCACGCGAACCCTGCGCCACAGGTCGCCCAGGGGCGCTGCCCCAGGCGCCATCACCCGCAAGCACCCCCTGTGCCCCGCGGCAGCGGCGGGCGGGCCGCCGGCCCGCCCGCCCTGGCAGGCAGCGTCCGCGCTCAGTCTTCCTCGTGCGATTCCCAGCCCGCCACCAGCTGTTGCTGCACCGCCGGCGGCACCGCCTCGTAATGCGACAGCGACAGCGTGTAGCGGCCTTCGCCGCTGGTCATCGCGTTGAGCCGGGTCTGGTAGCCCACCAGCTCGGACATCGGCGCCTGACCCTGGATCACCATGGTGTCGAGCGCGCCGTTGCGCGTGCCCGCCACCTGGCCGCGCCGCGCCGACAGGTCGCCGGTGATGTCGCCCATCGCCGCCGCCGGCGCGGTGATCTCCACGTCGACGATGGGCTCGAGCACGATGGGCCGGGCTTCGCGCATCGCCGCCATGAAGGCCTTGCGGCCGGCGGTGATGAAGGCGATCTCCTTGCTGTCCACGCTGTGGTGCTTGCCGTCGAAGACGGTGACGCGCACGTCGACCACCGGGTGGCCCGAGATCGCGCCACCGGCCAGCACCTCGCGCACGCCCTTCTCGACCGCCGGGATGTAGACGCCCGGGATGGTGCCGCCCTTGACCGCATCGACGAACTCGAAGCCGGCGCCGCGGGGCAGCGGCTCGACGCGCAGGAACACCTCGCCGAACTGGCCGGCGCCGCCGGTCTGCTTCTTGTGGCGGTGGTGGCCCTCGGCCGGCGCGGTGGCGGTCTCGCGGTAGGCGATGCGCGGCGGGCGGGTGTCGACCTCGAAGCGGTGCACCTCGCGCAGGCGTTCCAGCAGCATGCGCAGGTGCAGCTCGCCCAGGCCGTAGACCACCGTCTCGTTGGTGCTGCCCACATGCTCGACCTTCAGGCAGACATCCTCGTCGACCAGCTTGCCCAGGATCTCCCACATGCGCTGTTCGTCGCCGCGGCGCTTGGGCGCGATGGCCAGGCCATGCACCGGCTCGGGGAAGGGCAGCGGCTTGAGGTGGATGTGGTCGTCTTCGGCGGCGTCGTGCAGCACCGCGTCGAAGTGCAGCTCGTCGACCTTGGCGATGGCGCAGATGTCGCCCGGCAGCGCCTGCGCCACCTCGACGTGGTTCTTGCCCTGCAGCCGGTACAGGTGCGCCACCTTGAAGGGCTTGCGGCCGTCGCCCACGTAGAGCTGGCTGCCGGTGCTGATGGTGCCCTGGTGCACCCGCAGCACCCCCAGCTTGCCGACGTACGGGTCGACCGTCACCTTGAACACATGCGCCAGCACGTGCAGCGCCGGGTCGGGCTGCGCATGCATCAGCACGGCCGCGTCGCCCTCGCCGTTGAGGAAGTCGGGCGGGTTGCCCTCGCCCGGGTGCGGCAGCAGTTGGTGGATCACGTCCAGCAGCGCGGCCACGCCGGCGCCGGTGCGCGCCGAGACGAAGCACACGGGGATCAGGTGGCCTTCGCGCAGCGCCTGTTCCAGCGGGGCGTGCAATTCGGCGGCGTCGATGTCGCCGGCCTCGAGGTAGCGCTCGACGAAGGCGCCGTCCACCTCCACCACCTGCTCGACCAGCGCGCGGTGCGCGGCCTCGACCGGGCCGAAGTCACTCTGCCCCGCGCGGTTGAAGAAGCAGTCCACCACCTGCGCCGGGCCGCCGTTGGGCTGGGTGAGCGGCAGGTTCAGCGGCAGGCACTCCTTGCCGAAGGTGGCCTGGATGTCGGCCAGCAGCTTGGCCAGGTCGATGCCGGGCGCGTCGATCTTGTTGACCACGATCACGCGGTCCAGCCCACGCTCGGCGGCCTGCTGCATCATGCGCACGGCCATCGGCTCGATGCCGGTGGTGGCGCCGATCACCACCACCGCGGTCTCCACCGCCTCCAGCGGCGGCAGGCTCTGGCCGATGAAGTCGGGTGCGCCCGGGTTGTCGATCAGGTGGATGCGGCAGCCCTGCCAGTGGGTGTGCATCACCGCCGAGTTCAGCGAATGCTGCATGCGGCGCTCGAGCGGATCGAAGTCGCTCACCGTGGTGCCGCGTTCCAGGCTGCCCGCGGTGGTGATGGCGCCGCTGGCGGCAAGCAGGGCCTCGGCCAGGCTGGTCTTGCCGCCCGACGCCGGCCCCACCAGGGCCAGGGTGCGGATGTCGGTGACCTGCAGCGGCGCCTGTGCTGCAGCGGGCGTTTGTGGGCTTGGCATGACGGCATCTCCTCGATGTGGTGCACCCGGCGTGGCCATCGGGCCACCCGCGGGCGCAGGATGGATGAAACCAGCCTATGCCGCTCATCCCCCTGGCGCAAGGGGGCAAGATCAAGCAAACATCAAGTCATCACGCCGCGCGCACGCCGGCCAGCAGGGCGTCGACCGCCGGCGCCACCGCGGCCATCAGCAGCTCGCTGCAGTCGCCCTGGGTGCACAGCCGCAGCAGGCCGTCGGTCAGTGCCAGCAGCGCGATGGCCGCCAGCCGCGGGTCGGTGCCCGGGGCCAGTGCACCGGCGCGGCGTGCGGCCTCGAACAGCCGCTCCAGCCGCACCAGGAAGGCGCGCAATGCCTCGTGCTGGCGGCCGGCCAGCGGGGCCAGGTCGCCGACGAACTCGGCGCGGTGCATCAGG
>JAURXG010000676.1 GCA_030654555.1 Aquabacterium sp. | reverse complement strand
CTGCCAGCCACGCCAGCCAGCCGAGCTCGGCAGACGAGCCTCAGTCCGTCAATCGCGCTCGCGCGGCGCCCACTGCACCACCTGCGGCCCGGCCGCCGGCGTGGGCGTCGCACACGGCTCTTCATCGTCGTCGAAGGCCTTGTCGCCGGCCGCATCGGCCTGGCCGGTGGGTTTCAGCGTGGTGAACGGGAACAGTTGGCGGTCCATCAGGTGCGACAGCGTGATGTTGCCCATCGCCGTGGCCATGTTGTCGATGCGCCCCGGGTACTGGCGCTCCCATTCGTGGATCATCTTCTTGACCTGCACGCGCTGCAGGTTGTCCTGGCTGCCGCACAGCGTGCAGGGGATGATGGGGAACTGGCGGTGCTCGGCCCAGCGCGCGAGGTCGTGCTCGGCCACGTAGGCCAGCGGGCGGATCACCGTGTGGCGGCCGTCGTCGCTGACCAGCTTGGGCGGCATGCCCTTGAGGCGGCTGCCGAAGAACATGTTCATCAGCATCGTCACGACGATGTCGTCGCGGTGGTGGCCCAGCGCGATCTTGGTGGCGCCCAGTTCACCGGCCACGCGGTAGAGGATGCCGCGCCGCAGCCGCGAGCACAGGCTGCACATGGTCTTGCCCTCGGGCACCAGCTTCTTGACGATGCTGTAGGTGTCCTGGTCCTCGATGTGGAACTCGATGCCCAGCTGGGCCAGGTACTCGGGCAGGATGTGCGCCGGGAAACCCGGCTGCTTCTGGTCGAGATTGACCGCGACGATGCTGAACTGCACCGGCGCACGCTTCTGCAGCCCGATCAGGATGTCGAGCAGGCCGTAGCTGTCCTTGCCACCCGACAGGCACACCATCACCCGGTCGCCTTCCTCGATCATGTTGAAGTCGACGATGGCCTGGCCCACCTGCCGGTGCAGGCGCTTGCTGAGCTTGTTCATCTCGAAGGCGTGCTTCTGCTCGGGCGTGCGTGCCCGCGCGGCGGCCTGCTGCGCCTCGGCCCGGCCGACGGCATCGGTCATGGTGGTCATTCCGCGCCCTTCATGCCGAACACCTCGCAGCCCACCGCGTCGCAGTCGGGGTAGACGTCGGGCTTTTCGGTCGCCACGCGGGCAGCGCGCACGCTGGGGTGGGCCAGCATCAGCTTGAGCACGTCGTCGGCCAGCGTCTCCTGCAGGTGGATGTGGCCCTTGGACACGCGCTCGGCGATCGAGCGGCGGATGAAGTCGTAATCCAGCACCTCGTCGAGCTTGTCGTGCGTGGGCGTGGACAGCGCCAGCGGCACGTACAGGTCGACGTTGATCTTGACGCGCTGTTCGCCCTTCTTCTCGAAGTCGTGCACGCCGATGTTGATCCACACCTCGTAGTCGCGCAGGAACAAGCGCCTGCAGTCCATCAGGCTGGGGTTGGTGAGCAGGCTTTGCATGTCAGGTCTTCCCTGGCTTGGCGGCCAGTTGTTGCTGGGCGAGGAACAGCACGTCGCGCGGCTGGCCCAGCAGGTGCTGGCCGCCGTCGACCAGCAGGGTGTGGCCGGTGATGGCCGGCGATTCGAGCAGGAAGCGCACCGCCGCGGCGATGTCGTCGGGGGTGGACGAGCGCTGCAGCGGCGTGAGGCGCTGCGCGGCGGTGAACTCGGCCTCGCTCATCGGCCCCGACAGCAGCGTGACGCCCGGCGACACACCGCACACCCGCAGCCGCGGCGCCAGCGCCTGCGCCAGCATCACCGTGGCCTCGGCCAGCGCGGCCTTGCTGAGCGTGTACGAGAAGTAGTCGGGGTTGGGGTTGGCCAGCTTCTGGTCGAGCAGGTTGACCACGCAGCCCGTGCCGTGGGCCGCGTCGCGGTCGACCAGGTGCGCGTGCAGCGCGCGCGCCAGCAGCACCGCCGGCGCGGTGTTGGCGCGCCAGTGGCGGTCCATCTGGCCGACGCTGAAGCCGGCCGGATCGTCGTACTCGAACAGCGAGGCGTTGTTGACCACCGCATCCAGCCGGCCCAGGCGCAGCAGCACCGCGGGCACCAGGGCCTCGATGTCGTCGGCGCGGGTCAGGTCGGCGCTGAACACTTCGGCCCGCACCCCGGCATGCACGCCGGCCGCCACCGCCTCGGCCGCGGTGGCCTCGGCCTCGTTGCGCGAGCGGTGGCAGTGCAGCGCCACGTCCCAGCCGTGCGCGGCCAGGTGCAGCGTGATGCTGCGGCCGATGCGCCGCGCCGCGCCGGTGACCAGCACCACCGGCCGATGGGAGGAGGAAGAGTTGGCCATGCTTTCTACAATGCCCGAATTTCTGCGAGAGCGAATGGCCCGCACCAGCGACAAGTCCGTCTACGATCCCTGTGATGAATCCAGCCGCCTGGCGGGCGAACCCGACAGTGTAGCCAGCGACCTCGCCCGCGTGATCGGCCGGGCCATCGCCGCCAACGGCGGCTGGCTGCCGTTCGACCGCTTCATGGCGCTGGCGTTGTACGAGCCCGGCCTGGGCTATTACGCCAACGCCAGCCGCAAGTTCGGTGCGATGCCGGCCTCGGGCAGCGACTTCGTCACCGCACCCGAGCTGTCGCCGCTGTTCGGCCGTGCGCTGGCGGTGCAGGCGGCGCAGGCGCTGGCGGCCAGCCGCACCACGCAGGTGATGGAGTTCGGCGCCGGCTCGGGCGCGCTGGCCGAGGCGCTGCTCGAGACGCTGGGCGAGCGGGTGACGCGGTACGCCATCGTCGACCTCTCGGGCGTGCTGCGCGAGCGCCAACAGGCGCGGCTGGCGCGCTTCGGCCCCAAGGTGGTGTGGCTGGACGCGCTGCCCGAGGCCTTCGACGGCGTGGTGATCGGCAACGAGGTGCTCGATGCGATGCCGGTGCAGCTGCTGCACTTCGACGGCGCGATGTGGTTCGAGCGCGGCGTGGCGATCGAGGCCGGCCGCTTCGTCTTCGCCGACCGGCTCACGGCGCTGCGCCCACCGCTGGACCCGCCGTTGACGGGCGCCTGGGTGCCCGGCACCACCGTCGAGATCCACCCGCAGGCCGAGGCCTTCATCACCACGCTGGCCGGGCTGCTGCGGCGCGGCGTGGCGATCTTCATCGACTACGGCTTTCCCGAGGCCGAGTTCTACCTGCCGCAGCGCCACGGTGGCACGCTGATGTGCCACCAGGCGCACCGCGCCGACGGCGATCCGCTGGCCGATGTGGGGTTGAAGGACATCACCGCCCACGTCAACTTCACCGGCATTGCGCTGGCCGGGCAGAACGCCGGGCTGGACGTGGTCGGCTACACCTCGCAGGCGCGGTTCCTGGTCAACTGCGGCCTGTCGGCGTTGCTCGAAGGCGCCACGCTGGCGCAGCGCGCCGCCGCGCAGAAGCTGGTCACCGAGCACGAGATGGGCGAGCTGTTCAAGGTGATCGCCTTCGCCCACGGCCTGCCCGACAACGAGGTGTTCGAGCCGATCGGCTTCGTGCAGGGTGACCGGATGCACCGCCTGTAGGCGCGCACCGGCAACCGGAGTCGTCGTGCGCTGGCTGGTGATCTTCTTCCTGATGCTGATGCTCTTCAGCGGCCTGGGCGCCTGGCTGAAGAAGATCGGCCTGGGCCGGCTGCCCGGCGACTTCACGCTGCGCTTCGCGGGGCGCGAGTTCTACCTGCCGCTGGCGACCAGCCTGCTGCTGAGCCTGCTCACCTCCTGGCTGGTGCACTGGGTCTGATCCGCCGGGGCGTTCAGCCGGCACCGCCAGTCTGGAGGCTGGCCTCGATCGCGGCGATGCGCACGGCGCGCACCTGCTCGCCGATGGCCGGGCCGCTGAGGCCCGCGGCGGCGGCCCCGGCACTGGCGCCGTGGGCGTCGGCGGCCAGCGCGGCGGCCAGCGCCGCGGCC
>JAURXG010000674.1 GCA_030654555.1 Aquabacterium sp. | reverse complement strand
GGCCGCGGGCCAGCCGCCGCCGTTCGCCACCGTCATCAAGGACGCCCGCAAGAGCGACGGCCTGTTCACCGCCTGGCAGAAGGACGAGCGGCTGTGGCTGGAACTGCGGCCCGAGGATTTCAACCGGCCGTTCTTCCTGTCGCCCAAGCTGCGCACCGGCATCGGCGAGGGGCGGCTGTTCGGCGGGCTGATGCTGGGATCGCCCCGGCTGGTGCAATTCCGCCGGCAGCACAACGTGGTGCAGTTGCTGGCCATCAACGAGCAGCAGATCGCCAAGCCCGGCACGCCCGAAGCCCGCGCCGTGGCGGCCGCCATCTCGCCCAGCCTGCTGGGCGCCAACCTGGTGGCCAGCCAGCCGCACCCCGAGCGCAAGTCGGTGCTGGTCGATGCGGGCGCGATCTTCCTGTCCGACATGATGGGGCTGGGTGGGCAGCTGCAGCGCAGCTACCGCCAGGGCTACGGGCTGGATCCGCGCAATTCGGCGGTGTTGGGCGTGCGTGGCCAACCCGATCTGCTGGTGGTGGAGACCAACAACCACTTCGTCACCGCCAACATCGCCGTGCCGCAGCCCGGTGCGCCACCGGGCGCGCCGGTGCCCACCACGCCCAGCGGCGTGCCCGATGCGCGCAGCCTGTTCCTGGGGCTGCATTACTCGTTGGCCAGGCTGCCGGCGCAGCCGATGGCCGCCCGCCCGGCCGACCCCCGCGTGGGGCATTTCATCTCGGTCACCGACGATTTCAGCGACGACCTGGCGCGCAGCCCGCGCCAGCGCGTGGTCAACCGCTGGCGGCTGGAGAAGAAGGACCCGGCGGCCGAGCTGTCCGAGCCGGTCAAGCCCATCACCTACTGGCTGGACCGCAACATCCCGCTGAAGTACCGCGCCGCCATCACCGCCGGCGTGCTGGAGTGGAACAAGGCCTTCGAGCGCATCGGCTTCAAGAACGCCATCGAGGTCAAGCAGCAGCCCGACGATGCCGACTGGGACACGCTGGACGCCGGCGTGGCCTCGCTGCGCTGGATGGTCAACCGCGAGCCCGGCTTCGGCGCCATCGGCCCCAGCCATGTCGACCCGCGCAGCGGCGAGATCCTGGACGCCGACATCGCGCTGGAGAGCCTGTCGTCGCGCAACCTGCGCAACCTGCGCGCCCGCGTGCTGGGCGCCACCGGCACGGCTGCCGCGGCGCAGGAGTGGGCCGACCTGCTGCAGGTCGGACAGGTCGACACCCTGCCCGCCTTCGATGGCGCCATCGGCGCCGGGCCGTCGCTGCACGATCCGCTCACCTGCCGCCATGCCGACCAGGCCGCTGAACAGCTGGGTTACGCGATGGACGTGCTGGCCGCGCGCGGCGAGATCGATCCCGACAGCCCCGAGGCGCAGCAATTCGTGCTCGACTACATGAAGGACGTGACGATGCACGAGGTGGGCCACACGCTGGGCCTGCGTCACAACTTCCGCGCCTCGCACGCCATCAGCGCCCAGCAGGTGGCCGACCCCGAGTTCACCCGCCGCGAGGCCTTCACCGGCTCGGTGATGGAGTACGCGCCGGTCAACCTGCCGCGCCCCGGCGAGAAGGCGGCCGCGCCATTCCAGGCCACGCTGGGCGCCTACGACTACTGGGCCATCGAATACGCCTACAAACCGTTGGCGCCCGACCAGCAAGCCACCGAGCTGGCGCGCATCGCCGCGCGCAGCGGCGAGCCGGGGCTGGCCTACGGCACCGACGAGGACAACTTCCTGGGCATCGACCCGGAGGCATTGCAGTTCGACCTGGGCGACGACGTGCTGGCCTTCGCGGCGCGGCGCTTCGACATCGCCCGCGACCTGTTCAGCCGCCAGGAGACCCGCGCCCTCAAGCCCGACGAGGACTTCGGCAGCCTGCGCCGCGCGCTGGCCTACGCGGTGCGCGATGCCGGCCGGGCGGCGGGCATCCTGATGCGCCAGAGCGGTGGTGTGCGCACGCTGCGCGACTACCCCAACACCGGGCGCGATCCGTTGCAGCCGGTGCCGTCGACCGACCAGCGTGCGGCCTTGCAGCTGCTGTCGCAGCGGGTGCTGGCGGCCGACAGTTTCGTGGTCAGCCCGGCACTGCAGCGCAAGCTGGCGCCCAACTTCTTCGAGCGCGGCGAATCACCGGCCGTGCCCACCGAGTTTGCGCTGGCGCAGACGGTGCTGGACCTGCAGCGCGCCATCCTCAACCGGCTGATGAGCGACGCCATGGCCGCGCGGGTGCTCGACAATCAGAGCAAGGTCAGCCCGCCCGCCCAGGCGCTGCACCTGACCGCGCTGTACCAGCAGCTCGAGACCGATGTGTGGAGCGAACTGGCCGCGGCCAAGGACATCGCGCAGCCCCGGCGCGAACTTCAGCGCGAGTACATCAACCGCATGACCGCGCTGGTGCTGCGCCCCGGGACGATGAGCCGCAGCGATGCCCGCTCGCTGGTGCGCACGCGGGCCGCCGCGCTGGCCCAGCACATCGAGCAGGCCAGCCGGCGCGGCGCGCTCGGTGCCGAGGCCCGCGCCCACCTGCAGGACAGCGCCGAATCGCTGCGCGCGGCCCTGGCCGCACCGCTGCAGCGCGCCGGCGGCTGAGCGCTGTCGTCGCAAAGCGTAACGCTAGGCGCCATCCCGCCCCAGCCAGGCCGCGCCGCGCACGCCCGAGGCGTCGCCATGCCGGGCCGGCAGCAGCCGCGTGCGCACCGGCTCGCGCACGCCGCCACTGAACACCCAGCGGCCCCACAGCGCCGGCACCCCGGTGTAGGTGCTGGCGATGCGCGACAGGCCACCGCCCAGCACGATCACGTCGGGGTCGAGCAGGTTGATCACCGCCGCCAACGCCCGGGCCAGGCGGTGCTGCCAACGCGCCAGCGTGTCGATGCAGGCGGCATCGCCCGCCGCCGCGGCCTGGGCGATCTGCGCCGCGGTCAGCGCGCCGTCATGCCGGCGCTGGTGGTCGGCCGCCAGGCCGGGGCCGCTGACCAGCGTCTCCACGCAGCCCGACTGGCCGCAGTAGCAGGCGGGCCGGGCGTCGTCGGCCTCGGCCCAGGGCAAGGGGTTGTGGCCCCACTCGCCGGCCAGCCGGTTGGGCCCCGTCAACACCCGGCCGTTCACCGCGATGCCGGCGCCCGTGCCGGTGCCCAGGATGGCGGCAAACACCACCGGCACCCCGGCACCGGCACCATCGGTGGCCTCGGACAGCGCCAGGCAATTGGCGTCGTTGGCGATGACCACCGCCTGGCCCAGCCGGTCCTGCAGATCGTGCTGCAGCGGCCGGCCGTTCAGGCACTGGGTATTGGCGTTCTTCAACACGCCGTCGGCGGTCAGGCTGCCGGGTGTGCCCATGCCGATGGTCATCGCCGCGTCGGCCGCCAGCGCCGAGCGCGCATCGGCCACCAGCGTGGTCAGCGCCGCCAGCACCGCGTGATAGCCCTGCGCCGACGGCGTGGCGATGCGCCGGCGCCAGCGCTCGGCGCCCTGCCCGTCCAGCACCACGGCCTCGGTCTTGGTGCCGCCGAGGTCGATGCCCAGCGAGAACGTGGGCCCGGTGCCCACGCTCAGATCGGTTCGGTGCGCTTGATCAACCAGGCCAGCGCATCGCCGTCCAGCCGGGGCGCCAGGCGCTCGCGCACCGTGGCGTGGTAGCGGTCGAGCCAGTCGATCTCGTCGGGGCGCAGCAGGCCACGCTCGATGCAGCGCGCGTCGATCGGGCACAGCGTCAGCGTCTCGAACGCCAGCATCTCGCCGAAGGCGCCGTTCTCGGCGGTGGACAGCGGCACGTTGAGCAGCAGGTTCTCGATGCGCACGCCCCACTGCCCCGGCCGGTACACGCCCGGCTCGTCGCTGGTGATCATGCCGGGCTCCATCGCGTGGTGCGCTTCGGGCAGGGCCTTGCTGATGGTCTGCGGGCCTTCGTGCACGTTGAGGAAGTAGCCCACGCCGTGGCCGGTGCCGTGGCCGAAGTCCAGCCCGTCGGCCCACAGCGGCGCGCGCGCCAGCGTGTCGAGGAAGGGGCTCAGCGTGCCACGCGGAAAGCGCGCCCGCGCCAGGTTCTTCATGCCCTGCAGCACCCGCGTGAAGTCGCGCCGGTGCGCGGCGGTGATGGTGCCGATCGGCCAGACGCGGGTGATGTCGGTGGTGCCGCCCAGGTACTGGCCGCCCGAGTCGATCAGCAGCAGGCCGTCGCCCTCGATCCAGGCGTAGGACTCGGGCGTGGCGCGGTAGTGCGGCAGCGCGCCGTTGGCGTTGAAGCCGGCGATGGTGGAAAAGCTCAAGCCCACGAAGCCGGGGCGCCGGGCGCGCTCGGCCGACAGTTTCTCGTCGACGGTCAGCTCGCTGATGCGCTCGCCACGCGCCAGCGCCGCCTCGAACCAGGCGTAGAAGCGGCACATCGCCACGCCGTCCTCGATCATCGCCTCGCGCACGAAGGCGGCTTCGGCGTCGGTCTTGCGGCTCTTGAACAGCGTGCTGGGGTTGATGGCCTCGACCACCGCCACGCCCGCCGCCACCTGCTGGCGAAAGCCCAGCGTGATGCGGCGCGGGTCGACCAGCAAGCGGCTGCCGCTGGGCAGCGCCGCCAGCGCTGGCGCCGCCAGCGCATAGTCGGCCAGCGTGAAGCCATCGGCGGCCAGTTGCGCGGCCAGCGGGGCCGGCACCTTGCCGGCGCCGACGAACAGCGTGGCGCGCGTGGCATCGATCAGCAGGTGCGCCAGGAACACCGGGTTGTAGTCGACATCGGCGCCGCGCAGGTTGGTGATCCAGGCGATGTCGTCGACCGTCGACACGAAGTGATGCGTGGCACCGTGCAGCGCCATCGCCTCGCGCAGCCGGGACAGGCGCTGCGCGCGTGATGCAACGGCCTGCGGCGCCTCGTGGGCATACACCGCGGCCGCCGGCAGCGCCGGGCGGTCGGGCCAGACTTCGGCCAGCAGATCGGTGTCGGTGCGCAGCGTGATGCCGGCGGCATCGAGCGCGGCGCGCAGCTGCTGCGCTGCCGCCAGGCCCAGCACCTGGCCGTCGACCAGCACCGCCTCGCCGCGTGCGGCGTGGTCGACGAGCCACTGGATGTGGTGGGTGGCGGCGCCGGTGGGGATCTTCACCAGATCGATGCCGCTGCCCAGCAGTTCGGCTTCGGCCTGCTGCCAGTAGCGGCTGTCGGCGAACAGCGCGGCCTGGGCGGCGGTGACCACCAGCGTGCCCATCGAGCCGGTGAAGCCCGACAGCCACTCGCGCCCCTGCCAGCGGCCGGGCAGGTATTCGGAGAGGTGCGGATCGGCGCTGGGCACCAGCAGGGCCACGGCGCCGTGGCGGGCCAGGGCCTCGCGCACATGGGCGATGCGTTCACGAACGGGATTGACGCGGGTGTCCATGGGAGGGCTCCGGTGAATGCCCCGGCGCCGGAAACGGCCGCGCGCTGGGCGGGTGGGGATCGATGATTCTAGAAGCCTGCCTCCGAACTGCCGGGGCTTTGCGGACCTCATCCCCGGCCCTGAAGGGGGTTGCCCGTTACAATGCAAAGGTTCGGGCGCTACCAGTCACGCCCCAGCAGTCGACTCTCGACCTCTGCATCGACCCATCTGCCTCCCCGACTGGGGCCCTTCGCAAGAAGCGGCTGCAGGCCGATCGTTTGGCGCCCCAACCTCAAGCGGGGCGAAACAACCCACATGAAATTCACCGATCTCGGCTTGTCCGAGCCGCTGCTGCGCGCCGTTGCCGAACAAGGCTACGACACCCCCACCCCGATCCAGGCGCAAGCCATTCCTGCCGTGCTGCAGGGCGGCGACCTGATGGGTGGCGCGCAGACCGGCACCGGCAAGACCGCCGGTTTTACGCTGCCGATGTTGCAGCGCCTGTCGTCCGAGCCGGCCAAGAAGGACGCCAAGGGCCGCATCTGCATCCGCGCGCTGATCCTCACCCCCACCCGCGAACTTGCGGCGCAGGTCGAGGAGAGTGTCCGCACCTACGGCAAGTACCTCAAGCTGACCAGCATGGTGATGTTCGGCGGCGTGGGCATGCAGCCGCAGATCAACGCGCTGCGCCGCGGCGTCGACATCCTGGTGGCCACCCCCGGCCGCCTGCTCGACCACCACCAGCAGGGCACGCTCGACCTGAGCCACGTGCAGATCTTCGTGCTCGACGAGGCCGACCGCATGCTCGACATGGGCTTCGTGCACGACATCAAGAAGGTGCTGTCGTACCTGCCGGCCAAGAAGCAGAGCCTGCTGTTCTCGGCCACCTTCAGCGACGAGATCAAGACCCTGGCCGACAAGCTGCTGAACAACCCGGTGCTGATCGAGGTGGCACGGCGCAACCAGACCGCCGAGACCATCGCGCAGAAGGTGCACCCGGTGGGCCGCGAGAAGAAGAAGGCGCTGCTGTCGCACCTGATCAAGTCGGGCAACTGGCACCAGGTGCTGGTGTTCACGCGCATGAAGCACGGCGCCAACCGGCTGGCCGAGTTCCTCAACGACGAGGGGATCACCGCGATGGCGATCCACGGCAACAAGAGCCAGGGGGCGCGCACCAAGGCGCTGGCCGACTTCAAGAGCAACGACCTGCAGGTGCTGGTGGCCACAGACATCGCGGCGCGCGGCATCGACATCGACCAGTTGCCGCACGTCGTCAACTTCGAGCTGCCCAACGTGCCCGAGGACTACGTGCACCGCATCGGCCGCACCGGCCGTGCCGGCGCGCAGGGCGAGGCGATCTCGCTGGTCTGCGTCGATGAAGACATCTTCCTGCGCGACATCGAGAAGCTGATCAAGCGCAGCATCCCCAGCGAGATCGTCCCCGGCTTCGAGCCGCCCAGCACCGAGAAGGCCGAGCCCATCGTGCTCGGCCGCATGACCATCGGTGTGGGCGGCACGCGCCGCAATGCCGGCGGTGGCTTCGGCGGTGGCGGCGGCGGCGGTGGCCGTTCGGGCGGCGGCGGTGGTGGCCGCTCGGGTGGCGGCGGTGGC
>JAURXG010000673.1 GCA_030654555.1 Aquabacterium sp. | reverse complement strand
GCTCGACGACGGCTACGAGCCCGAGCGCTGCAAGGCCAACACCGAGCAGTTCATCGCCAAGGAGGTGTTTGCGCTGTTCGGCTACGTGGGCACGCCCACCTCGCTGGCGGCACTGCCGCTGGTCAACCAGGCCAGGATCCCGTTCTTCGGGCCCTTCACCGGCGCACAGGCGCTGCGTGATCCGTTCAGCCGCCCGGTCTTCCATGTGCGGGCCTCGTACTACGACGAGACCGCGCTGATCGTGCGCCAGCTCACCGAACTGGGCCTGAAGAAGATCGCCGTGTTCCGCCAGGACGACAGCTACGGCCAGGCCGGGCTGGACGGCGTGCAGCGTGCGCTGGCCAGCAAGGGGCTGGAGCCGGTGGCCGTGGGCCTGGTCAAGCGCAACTCGGTGGACGTGGCCGCCGCGGTGGCCGCCATCGTGACCAAGCGGCCCGATGCGGTGGTGCAGATCAGCGCCTACAAGAGCTGCGCGGCCTTCATCCGCGCGGCGCGCAAGGCCGGCTACGGCGGCACGTTCTACAACGTCAGCTTCGTCGGCACGCAGGCGCTGGCCGACGACCTGGGCAAGGAGGCGCATGGCGTGATGGTCACGCAGGTGATGCCCTACCCCTTCGGCACCGCCAGCGGCATCACCCGCGAATACCTGCAGGCGCTGCGCCAGGCCGGGGGCACCGACAAGCCCAACTACTCCAGCATGGAGGGCTACGTGGCGGCGCGCGTGTTCGTCGAAGGCCTCAAACGCGCCGGCAAGAACCCCGGCCGCGACGACCTGGTCAACGGGCTGGAAGCACTGCAGCGCTTCGACCTCGGCGGCTTCCAGGTCCACTTCGGCCCGCGCAGCCACGTGGGCTCGCAGTTCGTCGAGCTGACCATGCTGTCCGAGGACGGCCGCGTCAAGCGGTAGCCAAGCCCCGCCCCTCCCGCGGGCCTTGGCCGCGACGTAAACTGAAATTCATCAGACACCGCCCCGCCCAGGGGCCCTTTTGTTCTTGGGAGCCCCCGCCATGCGCCTGATCGAATCCATCCTGGCCGACGCGGCCGCCATCACCACGCTGCGACGCGACATCCACGCCCACCCCGAGCTGTGCTTCAAGGAGCAGCGCACCTCCGACGTGATCGCCCAGGCCCTCACCGACTGGGGCATCCCGGTGCACCGCGGGCTGGGCACCACCGGCGTGGTGGGCATCATCAAGAACGGCCAATCCGACCGCGCGGTGGGCCTGCGCGCCGACATCGACGCGCTGCCGATGCAGGAAGGCAATACCTTCGCCCACGCCAGCCAGCATGCCGGCAAGATGCACGCCTGCGGCCACGACGGCCACACCGCGATGCTGCTGGCCGCCGCCAAGCATCTGGCGCGGCACCGCAACTTCGACGGCACCGTGTACCTGGTGTTCCAGCCGGCCGAAGAAGGTGGCGGCGGCGCGCGCGAGATGATCAAGGACGGCCTGTTCAAGCTGTTTCCGATGGAGGCGATGTTCGGCGCGCACAACTGGCCGGGCATGCAGGTGGGCCAGTTCGCGCTGAAGGCCGGGCCCTGCTACGCGTCGAGCAACGAGTTCAAGATCGTCCTCAAGGGCAAGGGCGCGCATGGCGCGATGCCTCACCTGGGGGTCGACCCGGTGCCCGCCGCCTGCGCGATGGTGCAAGGCTTCCAGACCATCATCAGCCGCAACAAGCGGCCGCTGGACACCGGCGTGATCTCGGTGACGATGATCCACACCGGCGAGGCCACCAACGTGATCCCCGAACTGTGCGAGCTGCAGGGCACGGTGCGCACCTTCACCACCGAGGTGCTCGACCTGATCGAGCAGCGCATGCGCGAGATGGCCAAGGCCACCGCCGCGGCCTACGACTGCGAGTGCGAGTTCCACTTCCACCGCAACTACCCGCCCACCATCAACCACGAGGCCGAGACGGCCTTCGCCCAGCGCGTGCTGGGCGAGGTGGTGGGCCCCGAGAACGTGCTGGAGTTCGAGCCCACGATGGGCGCCGAGGACTTCAGCTACTACCTGCTCGAGAAGCCCGGCTGCTACTTCATGATCGGCAACGGCGACGGCGCCCACCGCGAGGGCGGCCATGGCCTGGGCCCCTGCATGCTGCACAACCCCAGCTACGACTTCAACGACGACCTGATCCCGCTGGGCGCCACCGCCTGGGTGCGCATCGCCGAGACCTGGCTGAACACGCCGCGCTGAGCATGTCGGCCGCCCACTTCGCGCAGCGTTATGCCGAGGCGCGCGGCAAGTTCCTGGCCGCGGCCGATGCCGCCAACCTGGACGTGCACAGCCACCCGCACCCGATGCTGGGCCGCGATGGCGAGGCGCTGGCGATGGACGTGGTGCGCGACGGTCCCGTCGATGCGGCGGCGGTGCTGCTGCTGAGCTCGGCCTGCCACGGCGTGGAGGGCTACTGCGGCTCGGGCATCCAGGTCACGCTGCTGGGCGACGAGGCGCTGCGCCGGGCCGCGCGCGCGGCGGGCGTGGCGCTGCTGTACGTGCACGCGCTCAACCCCTACGGCTTCTCGTGGTGGCGGCGCACCACGCACGAGAACGTCGACCTGAACCGCAACTTTCAGGATTTCAGCCAGCCGCTGCCGCGCCACGCGGCCTACGACGAGATCGCCCACCTGCTGGTGCCCGAGACCTGGCCGCCCACCGACGCGGTGCGCCAGGGCATCGCCGACTACATCGCCAGGCACGGCCTGGGCGCCTTCCAGAAGGCGGTGTCCGGTGGCCAGCACCACCATCCCGAGGGCCTGTTCTTCGGCGGCCACAACCCCACCTGGAGCCAGCAGACGCTGCGCCACGTGCTGCAGGACCACGGCCAGCGCTGCACCCGGCTGGGCTGGATCGACTTCCACACCGGACTGGGGCCCAGCGGCCATGGCGAGCGCATCTTCGCCGGCCGTGATGACCCCGTGGCCGTGGCCCGCGCCCGCCGCTGGTGGGGCGGCGCCGACGGCCGGGCCATCACCTCGACCTACGACGGCTCGTCGACCTCGGCCGCGCTGACCGGCATGATGTTCAACGCCGCCTACGAAGAATGCCCGCAGGCCGAGTTCACCAGCATCGCGCTGGAGTACGGCACGCTGCCGTTCGAGCAGGTGCTGGAGGCCTTGCGCGCCGACCAATGGGCCGAGAACCATCCCGAAGCGCCCGCTGCGCAGCGCGAGGCCATCAAGCGCCAGCTGCGTGATGCCTTCTACACCGACACCGATGCGTGGAAGCAGCAGGTGCTGGCGCAAGGCATCGAGGCCACGCAGCAGGCCGTGGCCGGGCTGGCGCCAGGGGCCTGATGCACCCGCAGCCGGTCGAGCCCGCCGGGGCCGGCCGCACCGGCCCTGGCGCCGCCTGGCCCGCGCTGATCGAGCACATCGGCGAGGCCGGCTTCCTGCCCGCGTTGCTCGGCCTGTGCGCCGAGGTGGCGGGCGCCAGCGACCTGTCCTTGCTCGGCTGCGATGCCGGCACCGACGCCGGCGCGCCGGTGCTGCTGGCCGCGGCCAGCCAGCGCGGCGATGCGGCACAGGTGGCGGGACAGCGCTACGTGGGCGAGCAGCACTACCGGCTGGATCACAACCTGCGTGGCCTGCCGCTGCTGGGTGGGCGGCTGGGCTTCAGCCACCTGCACGCCGCGCAATTGCCCAGTGAAGCGTGGCGCAGGGCCTGCTACGACGCCGTGGGGCTGGACGAACGCCTCTCGCTGCTGATCCCCGCTGGCGATGGGGGTGGTGCGCCGTGGATCGTGCTCAATGCCTACCGGCCCAGGCGCTGCGCCATCTCGCCGCAGGCCGCACAGCAAGGCTTGCGCCAGCAGGCTCCGGCGCTGGCCGCGGCGGTGCGCCGGCATCTGGCGCTGGCCAGTGCTGCTGCGGTCGGCCCGATGCCCGATCCGCTGGCGGGGCTGTCCGAACGTGAACGGCAGGTGGTGCGGGCGATCCTGGCGGGCCACAGCGCCAAGCAGACGGGCCAGCAACTCGGTCTCAGCCCGACCAGCGTGGCCACCTACCGGCAGCGGGCGTTCCAGAAGCTGGGCGTGCGGCGGCAGGTGGAGCTGTTTCGGCGCTTTGGTGCTGCGTCGTAGCGGCGGCAGTCGGTGTGGGTCGGGTGGCTGACGGTCACGGCCCGAGTTCCTCAATCGCCTGCCGCTTCAACCACCGCCGCATCGCCAGCGAGGCGCGGTCGGCGTGGAACGAGATCTCGGGCTGCTGCTCGCGATAGCCGCCCAGCAGGGTCTCGATCGCCTCCAGGCCGTCGACGTCCTCCTGGAAGGCCTTCAACAACTGCGCGTGCATGAAGGCGGTGATGTCGCCGTCGTCGAGCGCGAAGTTGCGCGCATGCTGGATGAAGTAGTGGGTGCGCGTGCCCGATTCGGGCGTGACGATGTGGGCGGTGCGGATGGCGCGCGCCGGCTGCTCGGCCTCGGGCAGCGCGCAGGCGTAGAACTTCACCGCCACCACATGCAGCGCCGGCGACAGGAAGGTCGACTCGACCACCCGCGCCGCGTCCACCCCGTCCAGGCCGGTGGGGTGCGCCCACAGCGGCGGCAGCCGGGTGGGCGACACCGTGCGCAGCAGGGCGAAGCGGCCGGCGTCTTCGTCCAGCCGGGTGTCGAAGGGCGCGCTGGCGTAGTCGGGCGTGCCGAAGCTGTTGGCATGCAGGAAGCTGAGGTGGGTCAGGTCCAGCAGGTTCTCGTGCAGCCGCACGTAGCTGGCCCTCAGGTGCAGCCGCTCGGTGGACGAGACCCAGCCTGCATCGGCCATCCAGGGCTGGTGCGGCACGGCGGCCGGGTCGGCCCGGGCCGGATCGCCCAGCCAGATCCACAGCAGTTCACCGGCCTCGTGCAGCGGGAAGGCCCGCACCATCGCGCCCGGCGGAATCTGCGCCTGCGACGGCACCTGGCGACAGTGGCCGTCGCCGTCGTAGCGGGCACCGTGGTAGCCGCAGACCAGGATGTCGCCGTCCAGCGTGCCACGCGACAGCGGGAACGAGCGGTGCGCGCAGCGGTCTTCCAGCGCCACCGCGCGGCCGTCGAGCTGGCGGTACAGCACCACCGGCACGGCCAGCAGGCGCCTCGCCAGCGGCTGGCGGCCCACTTCGTGGGCCAGCGCGGCCACGTACCAGGCGTTGCGCACGAAGGGCGTGGTCTCGTCGGCCAGCTGGGATTGGCCGTGCAGGGCCGCCAGGCGGATGCGTTCGGGCAGGATGGGCATGGGGCCTCGGCGACAACGGGTTGGACGACCAGAGAGCTTGCACTCGACGCGCCGCGCTGTCTGTCCTGCCGCAGCAGGACAAGCGCGGGCCCATGCGGATCGTGTTCCGCCGCGCCGGGGTTTGTCCGGGGTCGCCAGCTGGCACGCGGTTTGCGTAGCATTCGACGGATTCCTGACCAAACGGTCAGATTCTGGCGATGCCGGGCCGCCTTGCCCGCCCGGCGCTGCAGGAGCCGCCGCGTGTCCACCTCCGAACCGCTGTCCGCACCCGACGTCCGCCCCGCCCGCCTGGCCGCCGAGCTGTATCCCCAGCACTTTGCCGATGCAGCCCCGCGCTACAGCCGTGGCCAGGCGCTGGTCGAGGCCGAGCGCTGCCTGTACTGTTTTGATGCGCCCTGCACCACGGCGTGCCCCACCGGCATCGACGTGCCCAGCTTCATCCGCCGCATCGCCGACGACAACCTGCGCGGCGCCGCCCACGCCATCCTCGACGCCAATCCGCTGGGCGGTACCTGCGCCCGCGTCTGCCCCACCGAGGTGCTGTGCGAGCAGGCCTGCGTGCGCACCGCGCAGCAGGGCAAGCCGGTCGAGATCGGCCGCCTGCAGCGCTACGCGGTCGATGCGGTGATGGACCGGCCGATAGCCACGCTGCTGTCGCGCGCCGCGCCCACCGGCCAGCGCGTGGCGGTGGTGGGGGCCGGGCCGGCCGGGCTGGCCTGTGCGGTGGGCCTGGCGCGGCGGGGCCATGCGGTGGTGCTGCACGATGCCCAGACCAAGGGCGGTGGCCTCAACGAATACGGCCTGGCCGCCTACAAGGTGGCCGATGATTTCGCCCGCCGCGAGATCGATTGGCTGCTCGGCATCGGCGGCATCACGCTGAAGACCGGCTGGCGGCTCGAAGACGCCGCCCAGCTGCAGGCGCTGCGCCGCGACCATGCCGCCGTCTACCTGGCCGTGGGCCTGGCCACCACGCAGGGCCTGGGCGTGCCGGGCGAGCACCTGGCGGGTGTGCGCGATGCGGTGGATTTCATCGCCGAACTGCGCCAGGCGGCCGATCCATCGCGATTGCCGATCGGCCGCCGCGTGGTGGTGATCGGCGGCGGCATGACCGCGGTGGACGCCGCGGTGCAGAGCAAGCTGCTGGGCGCCGAATCGGTGCACATGGTGTACCGGCGCGGGCCGGCCACGATGGGTGCGTCGCGCGCCGAGCAGGACTGGGCGCAGACGCATGGCATCAGCATCCACCACTGGCTGGTGCCCGAGGCGGTGCTGCCCGGCCCCGGCGCCGCCAGCGGCCATGCGGTGGCCGTGCGCTTTGCGCGTCAGGCGCTGGTCGGCGGGCGGCTGCAGCCCACCGGGCTGCACGAGACGCTGGCCGCCGACATGGTGTTCAAGGCCATCGGCCAGAAGCTCGACACCGCGCTGCTGACCGACTTCGGTCTGACGCTGCAGGACGGCCGCATCGTCGCCGACGACGACGGCCGCACCGGCGTGCCCGGGCTGTATGCCGGCGGCGACTGCCGGCTGGGCGGGCGCGACCTGACGGTGGAGGCGGTGGAAGACGGCAAGCGCGCCGCCGAGGCCATCCATGCGGCCCTCCAGGCCACCATCCATGCCTCCCTGACGGCTTGAGCGGAGAACCTCACCATGGCCGATCTCAGCAACACCTTCGCCGGCATCCGCAGCCCCAACCCGTTCTGGCTGGCCAGCGCGCCGCCCACCGACAAGGCCTACAACGTGCACCGCGCCTTCGAGGCCGGCTGGGGCGGCGTGGTCTGGAAGACGCTGGGCGAGGACGGGCCGCCCATCGTCAACGTCAACGGCCCACGCTACGGCGCGCTGCTGACGCCCGACCGCAAGCTGCTGGGCTTCAACAACATCGAGCTGATCACCGACCGGCCGCTGCAGCTGAACTTGCAGGAGATCCGCGAGGTCAAGCGCGCCTGGCCCGACCGCGCGATGGTGGTCAGCCTGATGGTGCCCTGCACCGAAAGCGCCTGGAAGGCCATCCTGCCGATGGTCGAGGACACCGGCTGCGACGGCGTGGAGCTGAACTTCGGCTGCCCGCACGGCATGAGCGAGCGTGGCATGGGCGCGGCGGTGGGCCAGGTGCCCGAGTACATCGAGATGGTCACGCGCTGGTGCAAGCAGTACAGCCGGCTGCCGGTGATCGTCAAGCTCACGCCCAACATCACCGACATCCGGATGCCCGCGGCCGCCGCCAAGCGCGGTGGCGCCGACGCGGTGAGCCTGATCAACACCATCAGCTCGATCATGGGCGTCGACCCGCTCACGCTGACGATGAGCCCGGCCACCGGCGGCATGGGCAGCCACGGCGGCTACTGCGGCCCGGCGGTCAAGCCCATTGCACTGAACATGGTGGCCGAGATCGGCCGCTCGGCCGAGACCGCCGGCTTGCCCGTCAGCGGCATCGGCGGCGTGGGCAGCTGGCGCGACGCGCTCGACTACATCGCGCTGGGCGCCGGCAACGTGCAGGTGTGCACCGCGGCGATGGTCTACGGCTTCAAGATCGTGCAGGAGATGCGCGACGGCCTGTCGAACTACATGGATCAGATGGGCTTCAAGACCATCGAGGACTTCCGCGGCCGCGCGCTGCCCACGGTGACCGACTGGCAGTACCTGAACCTCAACGCGGTCAGCAAGGCGCAGATCGACCAGGCCAGCTGCATCCAGTGCGGCCGCTGCCACATCGCCTGCGAGGACACCTCGCACCAGGCCATCACCGCGGTGAAGGACGGCGCACGCCACTTCGAGGTGAAAGACGACGAGTGCGCGGGCTGCAACCTCTGCGTGACCGTCTGCCCGGTGCCCGAGTGCATCACGCTGCGCACGCTGCAGCCCGGCGAGGTCGACCCGCGCACCGGCCAGGTGGTCAGCGAGACCGCCGCCAACTGGACCACGCACCCGAACAACCCGATGCGCAGGACGGTGCCGGCTTGACGCGCCCGACCCCGCGCGCAACCATCACCGACCCCCCGAGCTGGAGCATCCGATGAAACCCCTGTTGATCCGTGGCGGCACCGTCGTCAATGCCGACCGCGAGTTCCGCGCCGACGTGCTGTGCGAAGGCGGCCAGATCACCGCCGTGGGCACCGGCCTGCAAGCCCCGGCCGGCGCCGAGGTGCTGGACGCCGGCGGGCGCTACGTCATCCCCGGCGGCATCGACCCGCACACCCACATGCAGCTGCCCTTCATGGGCACCGTCACGCGCGACGATTTCTACAGCGGCACCGCCGCGGCGATGGCCGGTGGCACCACCACCATCATCGACTTCGTGATCCCCGATCCGAAAGAGCCGCTGATCGACGCCTACCGCAAGTGGCGCGGCTGGGCCGAGAAGGCGGCGGGCGACTACAGCTTCCACGTCGCCGTGACCTGGTGGGACGACAGCGTGCACCGCGACATGGGCACCCTGGTGCAGCAGGAAGGCGTGAACAGCTTCAAGCACTTCATGGCCTACAAGAACGCCATTATGTGCGACGACGAGACGCTGGTGAACAGCTTCAAGCGCGCACTCGAGCTGGGTGCCATGCCCACGGTGCATGCCGAGAACGGCGAGCTGGTCTACCTGCTGCAGGCCGAGATGAAGGCCAAGGGCATCCTCGGGCCCGAGGGCCATCCGCTGAGCCGCCCGCCCGCGGTGGAGGCCGAAGCCGCCCAGCGCGCGATCGCCATCGCCGACGTGCTGAACGTGCCGATCTACGTGGTGCACGTGAGCTGTGCCGAATCGGCCGACGCCATCGCCCGCGCCCGCGCCCGCGGCC
>JAURXG010000668.1 GCA_030654555.1 Aquabacterium sp. | reverse complement strand
CGCCGCGTCGGCGGTGGCGGCGTCGGCGTCGGCGGCGTCGGCCCCTGCGGCGGCGGTCGCGCCGGCGGCACGCGACAACGATGACGAGCCGGCCTGGGCCTGGCCTGCCAGTGGCGCGGTGCTGGCCGGCTTCGACGAGAGCCGGCAGAAGGGTCTGGCGATCGCCGGCAAGGCCGGCGACCCGGTGCTGGCCGCCGCCGATGGCCGCGTGGTGTATGCCGGCGCCGGCCTGCGCGGCTACGGCAACCTGGTGATCGTCAAGCACAACAGCACCTACCTGACGGCCTACGCCCACAACCAGACGCTGCTGGTCAAGGAAGACCAGGCAGTGCGGCGCGGCCAGAAGATCGCCGAGATGGGCTCCAGCGACGCGGACCGGGTGCAACTGCACTTCGAGATCCGGCGCCAGGGCAAGCCGGTCGATCCGTCGCGGTTGTTGCCGGCCCGCTGAGCCGGGGTCGCCGCTGCGGCAGCGGACCCCCCGGTGCACCGCGCCGACTCAGCGTTTCCCTGATGCGCGTCCGCTCGGCGCGCGGCTAGCATCGGCGGCCGGTGCCCGACCCGCGGCCCGATCAGGAGACGACACCCATGAAACTTGCATCCTTCACCTTTGGCGCGCTGGCCCTGCTGGCGGTGGGCGCGGCCCAGGCCCAGTCACAAGGCGTCAGCAAGACCGAGATCACGCTCGGCTCGATCCTGGACCTGTCCGGCCCGGTGGCCGCGTTCGGCAAGCAGTCGCGCAACGGCATGCAGCTGCGGGTCGACGAGATCAACGAGCAGGGCGGCATCAACGGGCGCAAGCTCAAGCTGCTGGTCGAGGACGATGGCTACGACCCCAAGCGCGCGGTGCTGGCCGCGCAGAAGCTGGTCAACCAGGACAAGATCTTCCTGATGGCCGGCCACATCGGCACCGCGCACAACAACGCGGCGATGCCGGTGCAGTTCGAGAAGAACGTCATCAACTTCCTGCCGATCACCGCCGCGCGCGAGATGTACGAGCCGTTCCACCGGCTGAAGTACTCGTTCGCCGCCACCTACTACGACCAGATTCGCATGGCCCTGCCCAAGCTGGTGAAGGACAAGAGCGCCAAGAAGGTGTGCACGCTGTACCAGGACGACGAGTTCGGCCTGGAGGTGATGCGCGGTGGCGAGGCGGCGCTGAAGACGCTGAACATGGAGTTCGCCGAGAAGACCACCTACAAGCGCGGCGCCACCGACTTCTCGTCGCAGGTGGCCAAGCTGAAGGCCACCAATTGCGACCTGGTGGTGCTGGGCACCATCATCCGCGAGACCATCGGCGCCATCGGCGAAGCCCGCAAGACCGGCTTCAACCCGACCTTCCTGGGCTCGAGCGCGGCCTACACCGACCTGATCCACAAGCTGGGCGGCAAGGCGATGGACGGCCTGTACGCCACGATGACGGCGCAGCACCCCTACCTGGACGAGGCCTCGCAGCCGCTGCGCTTCTGGGCCAACAAGTACAAGACCAAGTTCAGCGAGGACCCCACGGTGTTCTCGGTCTACGGCTACCTGATCATCGACACCTTCGCCAAGGCGGCGCAGAAGGCCGGCGCCAACCTGAGCACCGACACCTTCATCAAGGCCATGGACACGATGGTGATCGAGCCCGACATGTTCGGCTCGCCCAAGGTGACCTACACCGCCACCAAGCGGCTGGGCAACGACCTGTCGCGCCTGTCGCAGATCGTCGACGGCCGCTGGAAGGTGGCCTCCGAGTACATCAAGCCCTGATCGACGCCTGACGCAATCACCAGGCCGCCCGAGGGCGGCCTTTTTGCTGCCCGGATAATCTGCGCCATGACGACAAGAGACGAATGGCTGAAGGTCGACGCGATCGACCTCGAGGCCCAGGGCGTGGCGCGCAATGCCGAGGGCAAGGTGGTGTTCATCGAGGGTGCGCTGCCCGGCGAAGAGGTGCAGGTGCAGGTGGGCCGCAGCAAGAACGCCTGGGAGCAGGGTGTGATGACGGCGATGCGGCGCGAGAGTTCACAGCGCGTGCGCCCCGGTTGCCCGCACTTCGGCCTGCATCCCGGCGCCTGCGGCGGCTGCAAGATGCAGCACCTGGATGCAGCGGCGCAGGTGGCCGTCAAGCAGCGTGTGCTGGAGGACAACCTGTGGCATTTGGGCAAAGTCAAGGCCGACAATATTTTGCGGCCGATCGAAGGCCCGGCCTGGGGTTACCGCTACCGGGCACGGCTGTCGGTGCGTCACGTGCGCAAGAAGGGCGCGGTGCTGGTCGGCTTTCATGAACGCAAGAGCGGCTATGTGGCCGACATGAAGGAGTGCCCCGTGCTTCCCCCCCAGGTGAGCGCCTTGTTGCTGCCACTGCGTGCGCTCATTACGTCGATGGATGCGATTGACACCTGTCCACAGATCGAATTGGCCTGCGGTGACACGGTGATCGCGCTGGTGTTGCGCCACATGGAGCCTCTGAGCCTGGGTGACCTGGACAAGCTGCGTGCCTTTGCCGAGCATCATGCCGGCGTGCAATGGTGGCTGCAGCCCAAGGGGCCAGAGACGGTGCATCTGCTGGTTGAA
>JAURXG010000656.1 GCA_030654555.1 Aquabacterium sp. | reverse complement strand
CTCGGCCACCCGGCGCGCTGGCTGGCGCTGGGCTTCGGCAGCGGCCTGTCGCCGGTGGCGCCGGGCACGGTGGGCACGCTGTGGGCCTGGGCGGCCTTCGTCATCTTCGATCGCTTCCTCAGCGACGGGCAATGGGCGGTGGTCATCGCGCTGTCGCTGCCGCTGGGCTGGTGGGCCTGCACCCGCACCGCGCAGCACCTGCGCACGGCCGACCCCGGCGCCATCGTCTGGGACGAGGTGGTGGCCTTCTGGATCGTGCTGTGGCTGGTGATGCCGGCCGGGCTGCTGGCGCAGGCGGTGGCCTTCGGGCTGTTCCGCTATTTCGACGCCGCCAAGCCCGGGCCGGTGGGCTGGGCCGACCGGCTGTGCAAGCTGCGGCCGGGCCAGGCCATCGGCTGGCGCCAGGGCTTCGGCATCGTCTTCGACGACCTGGTGGCCGCGCTGTGCACGCTGCTGGTCATCGCCTTGTGGCATCGGCTGCCATGGTGAGCGCCGCGCCCATCGAGACGCTGGTGGCCGCCTTGGCCGATGGCCTGCGCGCGCGCGGCGTGATGATCGCCACCGCCGAGAGCTGCACCGGCGGCCTGATTGCCGGCGCCTGCACCGAGCTGGCCGGCTCCAGCGACTGGTTCGAGCGCGGCATCGTCAGCTACAGCAACGCCGCCAAGACCGAGCTGCTGGAGGTGCCGGCGGCGCTGATCGAGGCCCACGGCGCCGTCAGCGAGCCGGTGGCGCGGGCGATGGCGGCCGGTGTGCTGGCCCGATCACATGCGCAGCTGAGCGTGGCGGTCACCGGCGTGGCCGGGCCGGGCGGTGGCAGCCTGGCCAAGCCGGTGGGCACGGTCTGGCTGGCCTGGGCCTGGCGCGATGCGGCCGGTGCCGTGGCCACCGACGCGCTGCTGCAGCGCTTCGACGGCGACCGCGCGGCGGTGCGCCAGGCCACCATCGTGGGCGCGCTGCAGGGCCTGATCGACCGCCTGCCCCTGTTGACAGGAGTCCCCCGATGAACCTGCTGCTGACCGGCGCCTTCGACCAGGCCGAACGCGACGAATGGGCCACCGCCTTGCGCGCCGCCTTGCCCGGCCATCGCCTGTTTCTGGCGCGTGGCGAGGTGGACGACGCCGAGATCCACGCCGCCATCGTCGCCAACCCGCCGCCGGGCAGTCTGGACGACCTGCCGGGGCTGCGCCTGATCCAGAGCCTGTGGGCCGGCGTCGACCGGCTGCTGGCCGATGCCACGCTGCCGCGCGGCGTGCCGATCGCGCGTATGGTCGATCCGGCGATGAACGAGGCGATGGCCGAGACCGCGCTGTGGGCCACGCTGGCGCTGCACCGCGGCTTCTTCGGCTATGCCCGCCAGCAGCGCGCCGGTGACTGGCGGCAACAGCCGCAGCGCCGGGCCGACGAGGTGCCGGTGCTGGTGCTGGGCCTGGGCCAGATGGGCCGCGCGGTGGCGCGCCGGCTGGTGCAGCAGGGCTACCCGGTGGCGGCCTGGCGGCGCGGGGCAGGGGATGGCGGCGGTGAACAGGGCGCTGAGGCGCCGGCCGGCGTCACGGTGCACCGCGGCGCGGCGGCGCTGGCAGGCGCCCTGGCGAGCGCGCAGGTGCTGATCAACCTGCTGCCGCTGACGCCCGACACCCGCGGCCTGATCGACGCGACGCTGCTGGCCGCGCTGCCGCGTGGCGCCGGCGTGGTGAACCTGGCGCGCGGCGCGCATCTGGTCGATGCCGACCTGCTGGCCGCGCTGGCCAGCGGGCAGGTCGGCCAGGCGGTGCTCGACGTGTTCGCCCACGAGCCGCTGGCGGCCGATCAGCCGTACTGGAATCACCCGCGCGTGGTGGTGCTGCCGCATGTGGCCGCGCTGACCGATGCGCGCAGCGCCTCGGCCGTGGTGGCGCGCAACATCGAGGCACTGGCGGCCGGCCTGCCGCTGGCCAACCTGGTCGCGCGCGACGCGGGTTATTAGCCCGGCCAACGAGACGGCGCCCGCCAGCGGGCGCCGCGGGCCGGCTTTGCCGGACCGCCGGGGCCGCCCCCTTGAGGGGGAGCGCCGAAGGCGCTGCGGGGGTGGGCCTGTCCTAGGCTTCCAGCGCCAGCCGCGGGCCGACGCGCAGCAGCGGCGCCTTGCCGCGCGGCGCCGGCGGGCTGGCCACCGCTTGCACCAGCAGCAGCGCCAGCCGGCGCAGCGCATCCCAGGGGTCCAGCGGCCACAGCGGGTGCTTCAGGCCCTTGATCACGCCGTCGCAGATGCTGGCGGCTTCGACCAGGTGCGCCAGCTGGTGCTCGGCCAGCAACGGCAGCACGCGCTCGTAGAGCCGCTGCTTGACGCCCCACACCCGGCTCTCGTTGAAGGCCATGGGCAGCGGCTTGCCCTGTGCCAGTGACTCCTTCACCCGCTTGAGCGCGCGGATGTCCTCGGCCAGGCCCCAGTGCACCAGCACCGCGGCCTCGCCCTCGGCGCGCAGGCCGTCGAGCATGCGCAGCACGCGCGCGGTCTGCCCGGCCAGCACCGCCTCGCCGAGCTTGAACACGTCGTAGCGCGCCACGTTCAGCACGGCCGACTCCACCTGCTCGAACGCCAGCTCGCCCGCCGGGAACAGCAGCGCCAGCTTCTGCAGCTCCTGGTGCGCGGCCAGCAGGTTGCCTTCCACCCGGTCGGCGAAGAAGGCCAGCGTCTGCTGGCCCGACTCGCCCTCGGCCACCCGCTGGCCCTGCGCCGCCAGGCGTCGCGCGATCCAGGCCGGCAACTCGCGGCGCTCGACCGGCTGCACGGCGATGCTGACCCCCGCCTGGTCGAGCGCACCGAACCACGCGCCCTGCTGCTGCTGGCGGTCGAGCCGGGGCAGGTGCACGATGGTGACCACGTCGTCCGACAGGTGCGCACAGTAGCGCTGCAGCGCCTCGCTGCCGTCCTTGCCCGGCTTGCCGTTGGGGATGCGGATCTCGATGAGCTGGCGATCGGCGAACAGGCTCATCGCCTGCGCCGCGCCCAGCAGGCCCGACCAGTCGAAATGCGCGCCGCTGACGGTGAACACCTTGCGCTCGACATAACCCGCCGCGCGCGCGGCCGCGCGGATCGCATCGCCGGCCTCCTGCGCCAGCAACGGCTCGTCGCCATGCACGGTGTAGAGCGGCTGCAGGCCACGGGCGAGGTGGTGCGTCAGCTGGTCGGCGCGCAGTTGCATGGTGGGTGGCTTTGGCTCAGGGGCGTC
>JAURXG010000655.1 GCA_030654555.1 Aquabacterium sp. | reverse complement strand
CCACGCGGAAGGCGCCGCTGCGCTCGAGATCGGAGCGGATGATGGCCGACAGCGGCTGGCCGCTGCGGTCCTCGTCGCGGAAGCGGGTGACGGCCAGCGGCAGCTGGGTGGCACCGATGCCGGAAATCTCGACCCGGAACTGCGCCCGGGCGGGCGGCGCGACCAGCCCCAGGGGCAGCAAGGTGGCGCTGGCGGCCAGGGCCGCGGTGAACTGGCGTCGTCGGATCGGCATCATGCAGAGGTGGAGTCGGGCGCGGGCGATTGGGTTCCTGACCGGCCACCAAGCGCCTGGACCGACCCGTTGCCGCGCCAGCCCGCATTGTAGGCAGCCGCTCTGCGCGGCCCCGCCTGGGTCAACCCAGTGCCCGGCGCAGGGCCAGCGCGCACAGGCCAACGGCCATGTTGGCTTCGTCGATCACCCGGCCCATCGTGATGAAGCCGTGGATCTGGCGCTCGAAGCACACGTACTGCGCGGTGCTGCCCGCCGCCGAGAGGCTGTCGGCATACTGCCGGCCCTCGTCGCGCAGCGGGTCGAAGCCGGCGGTGAGCACCAGCGCCGGCGGCAGGCGCGACAGGTCGGCATGCAGCAGCGGCGAGGCGCGCCAGTCGGCCTGCTGCTCGGTGCTGAGGTAGTGGCGCTGGAAGTAGGCGATGGTGTCGCTGGTCAGCACATAGCCCTGGCCATTGGTGGTGTGCGATGGCGCCACCGCGCGCATGTCGGTGGCCGGGTAGATCAGCAGCTGGAAACGCAGCGGGTTGGCGTCGCCCGCATCGCGCCAGGCCAGCGCCACCACCGCGGCCAGGTTGCCGCCGGCGCTGTCGCCGCCCACGGCAAAGCGCTGCGCATCGAGGCCCAGCGTGCCGGCCTGGGCCTGCAGCCAGCGCGTGGCCGCCAGCACGTCGTCGACGGCCGCCGGAAAGCGGTGCTCCGGGCCCATGCGGTAGTCGACCGCCACCACCACGCAGCGACCCTCGTCGGCCAGCTGGCGGCACAGCACGTCGTGCGTGTCCAGATCGCCGATGACCCAGCCGCCGCCGTGGTAGTAGACCAGCGTGGGGGCCGGGCCTTCCAGGCCGGCCGGGCGGTACAGGCGCAGCGGGATGTCGCCATGCGGGCCGCTGGCCACCAGATCGCGCACCTCGGCCATGGCGCGTGGTTCGGGCTGGCTGAAGGTGCGCCGCTCGCGGTACATCTGGCGGGCATCGGCGGGAGACAGCGTGTGGGTCGGCGGCACGCCGCGTTCGGCCATCAGGTCGATCAAGGCCTTCGCTTGCGGGTCGAGCATCGTGTCTCCTGTTGCGGCGCAACCGGCCGCGTGTTCGTGGTCGGCCCAGTGTAGCGGCGGGGTCGCGCGCGCCGCCTGCCGGTGCGCTGCGGCATCATGCCGCCCATGAGCCGCCCTGCGCCCTGCCCCTGCGGCAGCCTCCAGCCACTGGCCACCTGCTGCGGGCGCTGGTTTGCCGGCCCCCTGCACCTGCAGGCGCCCGATGCGCAGGCCCTGATGCGCTCGCGCTACAGTGCCTTCGCACGGGGGCTGGGCGACTACCTGCTGGCCACCTGGCACCCGAGCACGCGGCCGCCGCAGATCGAGTTCGAGCCCGGCCTGCGCTGGCTGGGGCTGCAGGTGCGGCGGCACCAGGCCGTCGACGACGCCCACGCCACGGTCGAGTTCGTGGCCCGCAGCAAGCTGGGCGGCCGCGCCCACCGGCTGCACGAGACCAGCCGCTTCGTGCGCGAGGACGGGCGCTGGTTCTACGTCGACGGCGACCTCGCGCCCTGACCTGCCCGCCCGCCCGCGGTGAGGCGCGGCGCCTGGGCAGCGCAGGCTCAGGCGAATTCCTGCCGGATGGGCGCCAACGACAACCGCCAGGCGATCCAGCCCAGCACACCGCAGCCGCCCAGCGTGACCAGCGCCGCCATCGCGCGCGCCGCCACCACGAAGCCGCCGAACACGCCGGCCACCTGCGGCGTCAGCACCGCCTGCTGCAGCGTGGCGTCCACCAGCGACCGCATCAGCTCCTGCTGCAGCCACAGCCCCAGCAGGTTGGCGACGATGGCCAGCACCAGCAGCACGATGAAGCCGCGGCGCGCCCATTCCAGCCGCAGCAGCAGGCCGATGGCCGCCGCCAGCATGGCCACCGACATCACGCCGCCGGCGGCCAGCACCTTGGGCAGGCCCGCCAGCAGCCAGTCGGTCAGCAGCGGCTGCGGCAAGGGTGCACCGGCCAGGGCAATCTGCTCGGGCAACGACGCCAGGCCGGCGTGGCGCACCAGCGCCGACACCGAGGCCACCAGCCCCAGCACGATGAACAACCAGGCGATGCCGGTGACGAAGCGCGAGCGGTATCCGACGCTGTAGGTCTGTGTCATGGTGAAGGCTCCCCAGCCTGTCGATCCGGCCCGGCAGGCCAGCATCGACAGGCATGATGACCACCGTTCATGACAGGCGTTTTGCAGTCGCCACCCCATGCCCCACGATCTTCAGGTCATCCACCGCGACACCCAGCTGCTGGCCGTGCACAAGCCCGCCGGCCTGCTGGTGCACCGCAGCGCGCTCGACGCCCAAGCCGACGACGACCTGGTGACGCGGCTGCGCGCGCAGCTGGGCGCGCCGGTGTGGCCGGTGCACCGGCTGGACAAGGGCACCTCGGGCGTGCTGCTGCTGGCGCTGGACGCCGACAGCGCGCGCCGGCTGGGCGCGATGTTCGCCGGCACGGCAGGCGCACCGCGCGACGCCGTCAGACCCGACAAGCGCTACCTGGCCCTGGTGCGCGGCTGGCCGGCGGACGCCGGCGAGATCGACCAGCCGCTGGCGCGCGACCCCGAGCTGCCCTCCACCGGCCAGCCGCGGCTGGCGGCCTGCACGCGCTGGCAGGTGCTGCAGCGGCTGCAGCTGCCCATCACCACCGATGGCCGCCATGCCGAGACCCGGCTGGCGCTGGTGGCGGTGCAGCCGCTGACCGGCCGGCGCCACCAGATCCGCCGACACTTCAAGGCACTGGCCCATCCGCTGATCGGTGATGCCACCCACGGCAAGGGGCCGTTGAACCGGGCCGTGGCCGCCCACCTGGGTTGGCAAAGGCTGTGGCTGCATGCGCTCAGCCTGACGCTGCCGCACCCGAGCAGCGGCGCGCCGCTGACGCTGCGCGCCGAGCCGGGCCCGGAATGGGCCGGGTTGCTCGGCGGCGGTGAACGGCCCGGCTGAGGGCATCACCCGAACCCACGCCGGTCATCCAGGCTAGGCAACCCGGCGCCGACCACGGCCGCGGCGACAATGCCGGCCTCTGCTGCCTCCCCCCGGGCGCCGGCCCTGCCGCACGCCCGCCCCCATGCCCTCCGGACCACTCGCCGCCGCCCTGGCCTACATCCTGTGGGGGCTGTTCCCGCTCTACATCAAGCAGATCGTGCACGTGCCGGCGCTGGAGATCGTGCTGCACCGATCCGCCTGGTCGCTGGTCTTCGTGCTCGGCCTGCTGGTGCTGCTGCGCCGCTTCGCCTGGATGGGCCCGGTGCTGCGCCAGCCGCGCACGCTGGCGGTGTTCACGCTGAGCGCCCTGCTGCTGGGCGGCAACTGGCTGCTCTATGTGTGGGCGGTGAACGCCGGGCGCGTGCTCGACGCCAGCCTGGGCTACTTCATCAACCCGCTGATCAACGTGGTGCTGGGCACCCTGGTGCTGAAGGAGCGCCCGCGGCCGGTGCAATGGGCCGCGGTGGCCCTGGCCGCCGCCGGCGTGCTGTGGCTGGCGGTGGGCGCCGGGCACCTGCCCTGGGTGTCGCTGGTGCTGGCGATGAGCTTCGGGCTCTATGGCCTGCTGCGCAAGACCGCCACGTTGGGCGCCATCGAAGGCCTGGCGCTGGAGACGCTGCTGCTGGCGCCATTGGCCGTGGGTGGGCTGCTGTGGCTGGCGCTGGCGGGCCAGGCGCATTTCGGCCAGGGCGACATCGCGACCGACCTGTGGCTGCTGGCGGCGGGGCCGTTCACCGCCGTGCCGCTGCTGCTGTTTGCCTCGGGCGCGCGGCGCGTGTCGATGGCCACGCTGGGGTTGCTGCAGTACCTGGGCCCGTCGATCCAGTTCGTGCTGGGCGTCTTTCTGTACCAGGAGCCGTTCAGTGCCAGCCGCGGCATCGGCTTCGTGCTGATCTGGGCCGCGCTGGCGCTCTACAGCGCCGAGAGCTGGCGCCTGATGCGCCGCAAGCGCGCCGAAAGCCTGGCATGACCCGCCCCCCACGCTGTCGCGCGATGCACCTTCAGGCATCGAGTTCGGCCATCGTCCTGGTCACCTGCACGGCGGCCTTGATCGGCCCCCATGCCGTCGCCCAGGCGCTGGTCGAGCCCCTGCGCTTCACGCTGGGCGGCGAGCGCATGGCGCTGCCCGGAGGTGAAGGGGTGGGCCTGGTCGGCGCATCTCTGCTGTTCGATGCAGGTGCCGGCAGGTGGCTGGGGCCGGCCGTGTACGGCGCGGCCACCGGCCAGCGCGGCGGTTTCTACGTCGGCGGTGCCGAGGTTCAGCAGCGCTGGCGGCTCGGCCCGTCCACCGAACTGGCCGCCGGCCTCTTCGTCGGCGGTGGTGGTGGGGCCGCTGCACCCGTCGGCGGTGGGCTGATGTTGCGGCCGGCGCTCACCCTTTGGCAGGACCTGGGCCCGGTCCAAATGGGACTGGGCTGGTCGCAGCTGCATTTTCCGACGGGCGAGATACGCAGCCGCCAGGGCACCTTGCTGCTGGGTTGGACGAAGGACTACCGGCACCGGGCGCCCGGCACGTCGGCGACGTCGGACCGCGGCGGCCTGGGCTTTGATCGCGTGGCGCTGACGGTGGGGCAGTACCGCGTCGACGACGCCGGTGCCGGCCGGCACATCGGCCTGGTGGGCATGCGCGCCGAGCGCGACCTGGCATCGACGGCGCTGGTGGGGGGTGTCGAGGCAGCGGCCGCAGCCCGCGGCGATGCCGCCGGCTACATGGAGATCCTCGGCCACCTGGGCTGGCACGTTGCACCGTTGCCGCAGACCGTGCCGTCACTGCGGATCGGCCTGCGCGGGGCCCTGGGGCTGGGCGGTGGCGGCGGCATGCCGATGGGCGGGGGCCTGTTCGCCAAGGGCAGCGCCACGATCTCCGTCCGCCCGCGGCCCGGCTGGACGCTGGGGCTGGATCTGGGCCGTGCGCAGGGCCACCCGCTGCGGGCACGCAGCAGCCAGCTCTGGCTGGCCGCCGACCTGGAGCCGCCGGAGGTCGGCACCCGGGACGGCGCCATTCCCGGCGAGCGGCCCGAGGTGCGCACCGAATGGGTGGCGACGCTGCAGCACCATGCACGCACCGCCCGCAGCGATGGCGACAAGCGTGCGCTCGACACCGTCGGCATCGAGCTCAACCGCTACCTCGGACGCCACCTGTACGTCACCGGCCAGGTGCACAGCGCCTATGCAGGCGGTGCCGGGGCCTATTCGATCGGGCTGCTCGGCCTGGGGCTGTCCAGCGCGTGCGCATTGCCCTGGCGCGCTGGTGCCGAGCTGATGGCCGGTGCCGCCGGCGGCGGCGGCGTGGTCACCGGGGGCGGCGCGGTGGCGCAGGCCAGGCTGTGGGCCGGCTGGTCACCCGCGCCATGGCATGAGTGGCGGCTGGGTGTGGCCAGCATGCGGTCGCTCAACGGCGGCGTGTCGACGACGATCGCGACCGCCAGCTGGAGCCGGCACTTCCTGTTGAACGGCCCCTGAGCGCCGGCACGGTGGCAAGCCCGGGCAGATCGACAGCAAGCGCTACTTCAGATCACCCGCCAGCGAGGCCAGCGTCTCGGGCGAGATGCTGACGTGCGCCGGGTAGTGGGCGTGGTCGCAGCCCAGCTTCACCGCCGCGCCGGCCCGCACCGCCTGGCGCGCCGCCGGGCTGAACTCGAAGCGCACGAAGTGCACCGCCGAGGTCTTCTCGTCGTTCTCGCGGTCGAGGTCCTCGTCGGCGATGGCATAGACGCGCGGGTGGCCCTCCACCTCGACGAACATGCGGTCCTCCACGCCGATCAGCCGCGCCAGCTCGCGCTTGCGCTCGTGCGGATCGGGGTACTCGATCAGCATCGTGGCCTTCCAGTTGCTGCCGTCGGGCACCAGCGCGGCGTAGGCATCGATCTCCTGCTGGATGCCCTCTTCCTCGAAGATCTTCTCGATATGCAGCATCTCCTGGATCTGGCGGCGGATGGTGTGCTCGTCCTCGAACTGCAGCGTCAGGTGCTCGCCCAGGTGCACGCTGCGCAGGCGGCGGTGGGCGATGACTGCGGGCTTGCTGGACTTGCGGATCTTGGCGTAGGCCTCCAGCGTCAGCAGGCTGTCCTTGGTGATGGTCATGATCGTGTTCACTCCAAACCGTAGGCGTATCGAAGCAGGCCCAGGGGATGTTGGCGGCCCTTGGCCGGCGTGCCGGCCTGGTCCATGCCCTGGGCGATGTGGTGGATGGCCATCGCGCAATCGCTGGCGATGAAGTCGGGCTGGTCCTTCGCCATGGCCTTGAACACCGGCTTGCCGATCTTCATCGCGATCGGGTGGGTGGCCGTCTTCACGCCGTAGATGCCGGCGTGGCCCGAGCAGCGCTCGACCGTGTTGAGCTGCACGTTGACGGTCTTGCCGATCAGCTTGAGCATCTCCTCGGTCTTCTTGCCGATGTTCTGCACCCGGCCATGGCAGGGGATGTGGTAACTCACCTTGCCCAGGTCGCGCTTGAAGTCGGTCTTCAGCAGCCCGTCCTTCTGGCGCGCCATCAGGTACTCGAAGGGGTCGAACATGGCCTCCTTGACGAGCTGCACGTCGGGCTCGTCGGGGAACAGCAGCGGCAGTTCCTGCTTGAACATCAGCGTGCAGCTGGGCACTGCCGACAGGATGGCGTAGCCCTCGCGGGCGTACTTCACCAGCACCGGGATGTTGGCGTCCTTGTGGCGCTCGACCGCCGGCAGGTCACCCAATTCGAGCTTGGGCATGCCGCAGCACGATTCCTTCTCGACGATCACGTAGGGGATGGCGTTGTGCTCCAGCACCTTCAGCAGGTCGTGGCCGAT
>JAURXG010000649.1 GCA_030654555.1 Aquabacterium sp. | reverse complement strand
CCAGGCCTTTCTGGCCGATGGCGGGGCCTTTCGCGGCGAGACCGACGTGCTGCGCCGCGATGGCCAGATCTTCAGCGAGGTGATGGTCGAGCCGAGGTAGCCGAAGCCGGCGCCGCGGGTCAGCAGATCCATGTCGACGCCGTGACGCGCCGCGTAGACGCTGATCGGCAGACCGGCCGCGAAGATGATCAGCCCGGTGGCCAGGATGGCGAGCGCGGCGTTGACGAAGCCGTACTGCACCAGCAGCGTGGCGCCCACCGCCTCCAGGATCAGGAACGAGGCCGCGCCGAAGGCGGTGTTGGCCACCCGCCATTCGCTCCACTTGCGGAAGGTGCGCGGCGTGAAGCGCAGCGCGTAGTCCTCCATCGTCTCGCTGGCCACCCAGCTGTTGTAGTCACGCCTGAACTTGACGACCTGCTGGGGCGGTGTGCGGGGGGTGGCGATCGACCGGGACATGCTGCATTCGCATCAAGATCCGCACCAGCCGGGGGCGGGCTGTGGCGGGCTCTGGCGGGCTGTTGCGCACCAATCACGCGCATCGCACCGCTGGATGCGCACCATCATCGATCGGCCCGCACCGCTTCGGCGCCACAGCCGGTGCGGTGCCAGGCCGATGCGCCCGCCGCGCGCCCGGCTCAGCGCGACACCGGCGCCAGCCGCACCAGATTGCGCCCCCCGGCCTTGGCCTGGTAGAGGGCCTGGTCGGCGCGCAACAGCGCCACCTCGGCCGCCGCGTCGGTGGCCGACATCGGGCTGACGCCGATGCTCAGCGTGACGGGCAGCGGCTGGCCCTGGTGCAGCAACGGCGTGGCCTGCAGGTGCTGGCGCAGTCGCTCGGCCAGGGCCAGGGCCTCGTCGGCACCCACCTCGGGCAGCAGCAGGGTGAACTCTTCACCGCCGCTGCGCGCCACCAGGTCGCGCTGGCGCGTGAGCTGCTGCATCAGCCGCGCCACATGCTGCAGCACGGCGTCGCCCACCGCATGGCCCCAGCTGTCGTTGATGCGCTTGAAGTGGTCGAGGTCGGCCGCCAGCACCGCGCAGCGCCGGGACGGCTGCTGCTGCATGCGCTTGAACTCGAGCTGCAGCCGCTCCATCAGGCCGCGGCGGTTGGCCACGCCGGTGAGGTAGTCGGTGTTGGCCTGCAGGTGCAGCTCGCGGCTCATCAGCACCCGCTCGGTGATGTCCTCGAAACTGGCGTAGACCTCCTGCACCACGCCCTGGCGCACCAGCGGCGTGGCGTTGATCAGCAGCCAGGCATGGCCGCGGTCGGGCACCGAGATGCCCATCACCACGTTGTTGACCGGCTGGCCGGTGCGCAACGCCACCATCGACGGGTGCTGCTCGCCGGGAAACGGGCTGCCGTCCTCGTGCAGCGCCTCCCAGCGGGAATCGATCGACTGCAGGCCCTGCATCTGCTCGAGCGTGAGCCCCAGGATGCGCTGCGCCGCCGGGTTGGCCGAGGTGATGCGTCCGCTGGCGTCCTGGTAGACCACCCCCTGGGGCACGGTCTCGAACAGCGTGCGGTACTTCTCCTCGCTGGCCTTGAGCACCGATTCCATGTGCTTGCGTTCCGACACGTCGGTGAGCACGCCGGTCCAGACCGTGCTGCCGTCGGGCCCGGGCTTGGGACTGGCCTTGGCCTGCACCCATTTCAGCCGGCCGCTGGGCGTGCGGATGCGGTACTCGTGCTCCCAGACCCGGCCGCTGGCGACGGCCTCGCGGATCGACTGGTCGTGCGCCGGCCGGTCTTCGGCCAGGATGTGGCGGGTCAGCGTGTGGATGTCGCCGCAGGCCTGCGCGGGGGCCAGCTCGAACAGCGCCTCGAGGCCGGGGCTGAAGTACACGAAACGCCAACGCCCGGCGGCGCTGTTGACCAGGCGAAACATCGCACCCGGGATCGAGGCCGCCAGGTCGAGCAGCAGCGCCTCGCTCTCGCGCAGCGTCTCCTGCGCCTGCTTGAGCGCGGTGACGTTGTCGTGCGCCACCACCACGCGCAGTGGCTGGCTGCCTTCGATGCGCGACACCCGCGCCAGGAACCAGCGCTGCTCGGTGGGCGAATGGCAGGGGTATTCGAACTGGAAGCCGGTGCGCTGCCCGGCCAGCACCTGGCGCAGCTGCTGCACGAATGGGGAGCCCTCGGGCGATTCACCGGCGGCGAACTCGTGCGATGCACGCTCGCACTCGGCCAGGTAGTTGGCGCCCTCGTGCACGCGGTTGGACAGGCCGGCGTTGGCCGCGGCAAAGTCGCGCCAGGCGCGGTTGACCGCCATGATGACGCCGGCCTCGTCGAGCACGCAGACCTGCGAGGTCAGCCCGTCCAGCACCGAATGCAGGAACTGCTGCGACGACTGCAGCGCCTGCTCGCTGCGCTTGCGCTGCGAGATGTCGACCACGTAGACCAGGCGCTCGCCGCGGCCGTCGCGGCCCGGCACCCGCACCGATTCGGCCAGCACGCTGAAGATCTGGCCATCGCGGCGCAGCACGTCGGTCTCGCCGCGAAAGGCCCCGCCATCGGCCAGAAAGGCCTGGTGCATGGCCAGCGCGCGCGCACGCTGACCCTCGGGAAACACGGTGGTGAAGCTGCGGCCCACCAACTCGGACGGTGCATAGCCATACAGCGCGCCGTAAGCCGGGTTGACGATGCGGTAGATGCCATCGATGTCGATCACCGCCATGCCGATCGGCGACTCCTCGAGGATGCGCTCCAGCAAGGACTGGTCGACACCGGGCACCCCTGCGGGTGTCGGACGGGTCAACGGACCACGTTCTCTGCGCATGGTGCAAGCAAGTCGCTGCTCCATCTCTGGTTGGAAGACCCGGCGGCAAGTCGACCACCGCCGCCACGCGTCGATTCTGTGCTGCCGGGGCGCGAATGTGTCGTCGCGTCGCAAATTTGCAGCACTTCTGCCACTTTGGCCGCTGCGGCAGCCCTGGCGCGGCCCCGCCCTCAGGCTTGGGGAATGGCCAGCACCACGTTGCCCAGGCTGCGCCCCTGCTCGACCTGCTCATGCGCCAGCGCGATCTGCGCCAACGGCAGGCGGGCGGCGATCTGGTGCTGCAGGCGGCCGCGCCGCAGCAGCGCGTCCAGCGTGGCCAGCGCCACCGCGCGGTCGGCCGGCGCCAGGTTGTAGACGATGAAGAAGCGCAGGTTCAGGTTCTTGACGATCAGCGGGAAGAACGGCAACGGGAACGGCGACGCCGCGCTGCCGTAGACCACGTAGTCGCCGCCCGGGCGCAGCAGCTCGAGCGCCCGCGCCGCGTTGGCGCCGAAGACCACGTCGATCACCCGGTCGATGCCCTGCCCGCCGGTGGCCTGGCGCACCTGCTCGGCGGCGTCGGGCTGGCGGTAGTCGACCGTGGCATCGGCCCCCGCCGCGCGCGCCAGTGCCGCCTTCTCCGGCGTGCTGGTGGTGGCGATCACCTGCTGTGCGCCCAGCAACTGGGCCATCTGCACCGCGTAGTGCCCGACCGCGCCGGCGCCGCCGGTCACCAGCACGCGCTGGCCGGCGATGCCGCCGCCGTTGGCGTTGCTCAGCAGCACCGCGTGCAGCGCGGTCAGCGCGGGGATGCCCAGGCAGGCGCCGGCCTCGTCGGCCACGTTGTCGGGCAGCGGCTGGGCCTGCGCCGCCGGCAGCACCACGTACTGCGCGGCGGTGCCGAACGCACGGCCCCAGGCGGCGTTCCACACCCACACCCGCTGGCCGATGCGCGCGGCGTCCACGCCGGCGCCCACCGCGTCGACCACGCCCATGCCGTCGCTGTGCGGCACGATGCGCGGATAGGCCAGCACCGAACTGCGCAGCCCGGCGCGGCTCTTCACGTCCGACGGATTGATGCCCGACCAGCGCAGGCGCACCCGCAACTCGCCCGGCCCGGGCTGCGGATCGGGCCAGTCGGCCAGCTGCAGCACGGTCTGGGCGGGGCCGGTACGGTCGTAGAAGGCAACTTGCATGGTGCGCGCTCCGAGGGAAGGGGCCCGATTCTGGCGCGCCGTGGCGCAGCGTGCCGCGTGGTGCGCAGCGGCCAGCGGCCGGGGCCGGCCTGCCGGGATCGGCGCGTCAGGGCCGGCCGGCGGGATCGCCGGGCAACCAGCGCAGCAACGCGGCGAACAGCGCGTCGGGGTCGACCGGCTTGGCCACGTGGTCGCTCATGCCCGCGGCCGTGCAGGCGGCAATGTCCTCGCTGAAGACGTTGGCCGTCATCGCCAGGATCGGCGTGTGCTCGTAGCCGGGCAGCGTGCGGATGCGGCGGGTGGCCTCCAGGCCGTCCATGTCGGGCATCTGCAGGTCCATCAGGATCAGGTCGTAGGCGCGCGCCAGGGCCATTTCCACCGCGACCAGGCCGTTCTCGGCCAGATCGACCCGCAGGCCCATCGAGCGCAGCAGCTCCAGCGCCACCGCCTGGTTGACCGGGTTGTCCTCGACCAGCAGCAGGCGGCGGCCCAGGCCGCGCCGCTGCAGCGCGGCCTGGACGTCATCGACGCTGGCGTCGGCGCGGGCGGGGGTGGCGGCGCCCTCGCGCAGCCGCACGGTCAGGCCGAACTCGCTGCCGCGGCCCGGCGTGCTGGTGACCGCCAGATCGCCGCCCATCATCAGCGCCAGGCGCTGGGTGATCGCCAGCCCCAGGCCGGTACCGCCAAAGCGCCGGGTGGTCGAGCTGTCGGCCTGCGTGAACGGTGCAAAGATCTGCTCGATCTTCTCGGGCGCGATGCCGATGCCGGTGTCGCGCACCCGCAGGCGCAGCCGCAGGCCGTCGGGGCCCCGCTCGATCACCTCGGCGCGCACCACGATCCGGCCCTGCTCGGTGAACTTGACCGCGTTGCTCAGCAGGTTCAGCAAGGCCTGCGACAGGCGCGCCGGATCGCCGCGCAGATCGTCGGGCACCCCGCTGACCTCCAGGTGCAGCGCCAGCCCCTTGGCCTGCGCCTGCGCGGCCACCAGATCGCAGGTGCGCTGCACCAGGGCGCGCAGCGAGAAGTCGATCTCCTCGAGCGCGAGCATGCCGGCTTCGATCTTGGACAGGTCGAGGATGTCGTTGATCACCTGCAGCAGGTGCACCGCCGCCTCCGAGATCTGGTGGAGCCGCCGCTCCTGCACCGGCTCGTGCACATCGCGGCGCAGCAGGTGCGTCAGGCCCATGATGGCGTTCATCGGCGTGCGGATCTCGTGGCTCATGTTGGCCAGGAAGCGGCTCTTGGCCTGGTTGGCCGCTTCGGCCCGGTCGCGCGCCAGCGCCAGTTCGGCGTTGACCTGCTGCAGCTGCGCGGTGCGCTCGTCCACCAGCTCCTGCAGGTGGTGGCGGTGGCGGGCCAGCTCCTCGCCCTGCTGGCGGGATTCGGTCACGTCGCGGCAGATGCAGAAGGTGAGCTGGCGCCCGCCGATCTCGGCGGTGTTGACGCTCATGTCGACATCGCGCAGCGCGCCGTCGCGGCGGCGGATGCGGGCCATGCGCTGCCGCGCGGCGCTCGTCGCCGAGGGCTCGCTGCCGGGCAGGCCGCGCGGCGTCCAGTCCGGGTCCCAGTCGCGCGCATGCAGGCGCTCCACCTCGTCGAGACGGCAACCGATCAGCTCGGCAAAGGCGGGGTTGGCCTCGCAGACCGCACCGTCGGGTTCGAGCACCACGATGCCGTCGCGCGAGCCTTCGGTCAGCACGCGGCGGCGCTGCAGTTCGTCTTCCAGGCGCGCCTGGGTGCGCTTGTGCGAGCTGATGTCGGAGACCGTGACCCGCAGCGCGCGCTGGTCGACCTCGGTCGAGCCGGCACCCGGCACGCCGTGGCCGGCCATCGGCAGCACCTCGAGCAAGGCGGCGAAGGTCTGGCCCTCGCCGCGCAGCAAGTCGAGCTCGATGCTGCCGGGGTCGCCATGCTGGCGGCGCGCCAGCGTGAAGCGGTGCCAGCGGTCGCGATCGGCCGGCGCCACGTGGACCACGAACCGGTGGTGGACCAGCCGCGTGCGCTCGGTGCCCAGCAGCGTGGCGCCGGTGAGGTTGATCTCCAGGATCAGGTCGGCCGCGCTGAGGCTGATGTAGCCCACCGGCGCGAACTCGTAGAGATCGACATAGCGATCGCGCGCGGCCGCCAAGGCCAGCTGGGTGCGGCGCAACTCCTCGTTCTGCAGTTCAAGCTCGATGCGGTGCACCCGCAGCTCGTGGCCCAGCTGGATAGCGGGCGCGGCCGCGGCCGCGGCCCGGGGCTCGCGCAGCAACTGGGCCTCGGCCTCGTTGCGCAGG
>JAURXG010000642.1 GCA_030654555.1 Aquabacterium sp. | reverse complement strand
GATCGACTCGGGCCGCGAGGCGCCAGGGATCGGGATGACGACGTCGGCGAGCGCGAGTTCCCACGCGAGCGCCACCTGCTGGCTGATCACCGCCAGGTTGCCGGCGGCATAGGCCGCGGCCGGGTTGAGGCGGCTGACCGTGGCATCGCTGTCGAGGGCGGCGCACAAGGTCAGCGGCTGGCGGTTGACCGGGCACCGCTCGGCATCGATGCGCGCCAGGAAGGCGGGGTTGACCTGCACCTCCTCGAACGCGGCGCCCTGCTGCCAGGCCTGCAGCCGCAGCGCCAGCCACTGGCGCACGGCGGCGGTGGCGCGCAGGCAGCGTGCACCGAAGGCGGCGCGGCCGGCCATCCAGCCCTGGCCGACCGGGTTGTGGCCATCGAGGTGGCGCAGCGGCGGGGTGACGCGGTAGTGCGCATGGTCCCAGCCGATCTGGAAGGCGGTGCGGTCGAGGCCGCTGTGCCCGGCCGCATCGGCGCTGGCGGCGGCGGCCGACCCGGCCACACCCACCGGCCGGTTGCCGGCGCTCAGGTCGGGCGAGGGGCTGAACTCGAAGGCGGCTTGGGCCATGGTGACTCCTGAAGTGAGGGCGCCAGGACATCCCGGCCAACACAGTCTCTGCGCTGGGTGGCTCAAAGAGTGATCTACCCGAACTGGTGGCTCAGTTTTCTTTCGATTCCAGCAGGCTCATTGACTGAGCCACCACCGTGGCAGACTGCCAGGCCCGCGCCAACGCTTGCCCGCCCCGCCATGACCAAGACCGCCCGCTTCTACAAGATCGAGATGCTGATCCGCCAGCGCGGCAGCGTGAGCTTCGCGCAGCTGCGCGAGGCGCTGGAGGTGTCGCCCGCCACCTTGAAACGCGACCTGGAGTACCTGCGTGACCAGCTGGGCGCGCCCATCGTCTACGACCGCGACAGCAACGGCTACCGATTTGCCGAGGCCACCGCCGGCGGCAGCGCGTGGCGTGGCGAGAAGCACCAGCTGCCCGGCCTGTGGTTCAGCGAGCGCGAGCTGTACTCGCTGCTGATGGCGCACCAGCTGCTGGCCGGGCTGGACGCCGACGGCACGCTCAACCGCCACCTGCAGCCGCTGCTCGACCGCATCCACGAGCTGCTGGGGCCGGGCGGCGAGACCGACGCCCAGGCGCTGATGAAGCGGGTGAAGATCATCAGCGCGCTGCGCCGGCCGGTGCCGCCCGAGGGTTTCGAGCGCATGGGCGAGGCGCTGATGCGCCGCCGCCGGCTGCACATGCGCTACCTGACGCGCGCACGCGGCGAGGTGAGCGAGCGCGAGGTGTCGCCGCAACGGCTGGTGCACTACAAGAACACCTGGTACCTGGACGCCTGGTGCCACAGCCGCGAACGCCTGCTGCGCTTTGCACTGGACGCGGTGCAGGAGACGCATGTGCTGGCGACCCGCGCCAAGGACGTGGCGATGCGCCAGGTGCAGGCCGAGATGGACGCTGGCTACGGCATCTTTGCCGGCGGCATCCGTCAGGTGGCGGTGCTGTGCTTCAGCCCGCAGGCCGCGCCGTGGATCAGCCGCGAGGAATGGCATCCCGAGCAGCAGGGCCGCTGGCTGGCCGATGGCAGCTGGGAGCTGACGCTGCCCTACGTCGACGAGACCGAACTGGTGATGGACCTGCTGCGCCAGGGCGAGCAGGTGCGGGTGCTGGCCCCGCCCAGCCTGCAGGCCGCCGTGCAGCGCCGGCTGGCCGCAGCGCTGGCGGTCTATGCCGACCGTCCCGCCTGAGCCCTGGCCGGCGACTGCCGACGCTCAGCTTGGCGCGCCGCCCGCGGCGGCGGCGTGATCCAAGTGGCGGCGGGCCCCCACCGCCAGCCCCAGCAGCCCCGCCAGCAACATCGCCACCGTGCCGGGTTCGGGCACCGCCGTGGTGTAGGCGAGGTAGGCCGAGGAGCGGTTCTCCAGCGGTGACACGAAAGTGCCGTTGGGGTTGATGGACTCCAACTCGCTCATGTTGAGCCTGAAGCCGATCAGGTAGTCGTTGTTCTCGCTCAGCACCCCCGGCGGCAGGGTCCACTGGGTGGGGATCTCCGGCCGGTTCTGGATGGGGGCGGGTGATTGGTAGAGCAGCGCGCCGGCGGTGTTGCGAACGATCACGGCATAGTTGAAGAAGTCGAAGCCCACGGCGCACGGTGCCACGCACAGGCTCGGGTAGAGCGACGGGTCCAAGCGGGTCCAGCTCAGCGTCGGTGTGAGCAGCGGGCCGCTGGCGCTCAGGCCTTGCAGCAGCGGGAGCTGGCGCGGGTCGCTCAGCGCATGGCTCAGGACCGAGGTACTGCCCGACGCATCGAAGGCCTTCACCTGCCAGCGACCCACCTGGCCGTCATACGGCACCGAGGCGAAGTAGCCGGCAGGAAAGACCTGCGAGGGCGTTGCCGGCACGTCATAGTTCCAAGCGGCATTGCCCCCGTCGTGCAAGGCCTGCACAGTGTCGATGGTCCCCGCCGACGTCACCGACGTGGCGCCGACCAGCAGCCGCCAGCCGCTGGGACCAAAGGGATTGGGGCCCACGTTCTCGGTGAACAGTTGCACGCCGGTCACGCTGGGCACGGCGGCCGCCATCAGGGGCGCACCCAGGGCGAGCATCGCCAGTCCACGTTGCAGTCTCGTCGCGGTCATTGCTTCTCCTCGTGCTGCTCCTGCAGCGTCGAGAGAAACTCTAGGCCCGGGTCGTGCGGCTCGATTGAGGCAACGCAACGCGACGACCTGCCCGCGGCGCCGCGGGCGTGGGCATGCGGCGTGGCGACTCAGGCCGCGGGGTCGGCCAGGAAGATCTCGACCCGGCGGTTGGCGGCGCGACCGGCGTCGGTGGCGTTGGTGGCCACCGGCTCGCGTGCACCCCGGCCCTGCACCGACACGCGCGACGATGCCACGCCGCGTGCCGACAGATAGTCGCGCACGGCCGACGCGCGGTCGACGGCAAGCCGGTCGTTCAGCGCATCGCTGCCGGTGCTGTCGGTGTGGCCGACGATCGTGACCATCACGTTGCGGTCGAGGTTGCGGGCGATCTCGTCGAGCACCGGCCGCATCGCCGGCTGGATGGTGGCGCTGCCGATGTCGAACGAGAAGTCGGCCGGCACGTTCAGGCGCAGGCGGTCGTCGTTGGTGCGTGCCACCTCGATGCCGGTGCCGGCGCTGGCACGCGCCAGGGCTTCCTGCTTGTCCTGCATGCGCTTGGACCACAGGTTGCCGGCCACCGCACCCACGGCGCCGCCGATCACCGCGCCGGTGCCCGCCTTGCCGCCGGTCACCGAGCCCAGGATCGCGCCGGCCACCGCGCCCACGCCGGCCCCCTGTGCCGTGCCCCGCTCGCGCTCGCTCATCGAGCCGCATCCGCTGGCCAGCATGGCGGCCAGCACCAACGCCGTGGTGCCGAGTCTTGTGTTCATGGTCTTTGCCCCTTCAACGAAGCCGTCGTGGCTTCAACGTGCCATTCTTGAGCGGCACCGGGACGGGTTCTGTGCGCAAGCGCACGGTCGGCGCGTACGAGGTATCGCGAGCGCCCTGCGTTCAGGCCAGGGTGCTGCCGTCGATCACCCAGGCCGCGTAAGGTGCATGCGCATGCACCACCGCCACCGCGTGGATGGCCGGCAGGTCGTAGGGGTGCAGTGAGAGGATCGCGGCTTCCAGCGCCGGATAGCGCGCCTCGGTGGTCTTCAGCATCAGGCGGAATTCGGTGTCCTGCCGCTCCGAGTTCTGCCAGCGGTAGACACTCTCGATCGCGTCGATCTGCGCGCAGGCGGCCAGACGGCGCTCGACCAGCGCGGTGGCCATGCGCTGGGCATCGTCGCGCGTGGCGAGCGTGGTGTAGACCGCCAGCAGTGTCATGCCACCTGCCTGCGCGACGGCAGGCCCAGATCACCGAGCCCGTGCTCCGGCGTGATGTTGGCGTTGAGCGCGGCGGCGGCCCGGCCCTTCGGCACGGCCCGGCCATGGCAACTGGCGGGCATGCAGATGCAGACCTTCTCCCACAACCGGTCGTTGTCGGCACGCTTGTCGGCGCGGCGCGCCTTCGACCCGCAGACGTTGCGCGCGACGATCGCGCCGCAACTGGCCGACTCTTCTCGACCGGCGCGCGTCCCGTCGATGCCGGGCACCTGGGCGTTGAGGTGCACCGGCACCAGGTGACCTCGCCATGGCAGGCGTGCAGCCGGCAACCGGGCCAGTTCGGTCGCGCGGAGGCTCTGACGGAGGCACAGGCGGCTCATGGCGGGTTTGCTCGGCACGCACTCGGCATGCGAGCTAGTATTTCGAGCCATGGCAGGTCGGTCAAGCGTCGGCCAGAACGCCCATATCGCTTGAATTTTCGGGTTTACCCAATGTCAATGGAATTGACACTCTGAGTGATGCTTATCGCGAAACCCTTCATAACTTGTTGATTGCACGCAATTTTGAATGCTTGGTGCCATTCTTGCTCTGCATCAATTTGTCACGAACGGAGAAACGCATGACGCACTGCCTTGCACGATGGGCCTCGATGGCCTCGCTGAGCATTCTGGCCACCAGCGCCGCTTGGGCCGCGCCGATTTCCAGCAGCCTGAGCATCACGGCCAGCGTCTCGCTGGACACGGCGACTTCCGCGACGCCCATCGGCGGTGCCACGCAGATCGGCACGCTCACCAAGGTGAGCGGGGGCACCACCAGCACATCGAGTTTCAGCGGTGTGACCTTGGGCAGCGGTTCCAATCCGCTGGCCGGCGCGCTGACCGAAGTGAACGACGGCGTCGGCATGCGCTTCACGCAGGCCGGCACATCGAGCGGTGACACCACCGATCCGCTGTGGGCCGACTTCCGGGTCGACCTCGCCAATTCGTCGGCCACCGTGACCTTTGTCGTCAGTTTCCGGGCCTTGATCAGCAACCTCGTGTCGGCCAGCGGGAACGACGCCTTCGCCTACGCTGATGTCTCGATCTTCGATGGCGCGAACAACGAGATCGTGTTTTCGGACCACAGAGTCGACACCGCCAATGCGGCCAACAACCTGCTGGCCGACAGCGCCGACAGCACCTTCAGCATCACGCTGGCGCCGGGTGCCAGCGGCTTCTTCACCGGTGTGCAGCATCAGCGTGGTGGCTTGGGCGCGGCTGGGGCGTATTCGTCGGATCTCGACACCTTCCTGCGCATCGAAGGCGTGACCAGCCGTGGCGGCCCCACGAACGACGTGCCGCTGCCCGGCACGCTGCCGCTGGTGGCCCTGGCCCTGGCAGCGCTGGGCACCGCCCGCCGGCGCCAGACCGGCGCCTGATCCTCAGCCGGCTTCGGCCGCAGTCGACGAACCGGTGGGCGTCGACCGCATTGTTCTCAACGCCCACCCGCACGAACGAACGAACGAAGGAATCAACATGGCAAAGATCCTGGGCAAGCCGGTCCTGGTGGCCGCAGCTGCCCTCTGCAGCGGTTTGATCGGCACGTCGGCGCAAGCCACCTGTTCCACCGAGCCGATCATGGGCTCGGTGTGCATCTTCGCGGGCAACTTCTGTCCGCGCGGGTATGCCGACGCCGCGGGCCAGACCATGGCGATCGCGCAGAACACGGCGCTGTTCTCGCTCCTCGGCACCACCTATGGCGGCAACGGCCAGACCACGTTCGCATTGCCCGATCTGCGCGGCCGGGCACCGATTGGCGTGGGCACCGGGCCAGGGCTCAGTCCGGTGTTCGACGGCCAGCAGGCGGGCCAGGAAAACGTCACGCTGACGAGCGCCCAGATGCCGGTCCACAGTCACTCCGCGCAACTGCGTGGCACGGCGACGGCGGGCAACACCGACAGCCCGGCCAACGCGGTGCCGGCCAAGCTGGCGCGCTCGAACATCTACAGCAGCGGTGCCGCCGACACGGCGATGGGGGTCTCGACGATCACCATCGGCACCGCCGGTGGCAGCCAGCCGGTGAGCGTGCGCAACCCCTACCTGGGCGTTCGCTATTGCATCGCGCTGGAAGGGATCTATCCGTCGCGGAACTAGCGCGAGCCAGCGCGGCAACGCGCTGGCACGTGCCAGCGCCTGCCGCGGATGCCGCGGATGCCGCGCTGGGCCGGTTGCGGCGATCAGGCCACTTCGTGCCCCGCCGCCGCCGTCCAGACGCGCCACCACTGCTGCGCATCCAGCCGCAGCGCCAACGCGGCCATCGCGTCGCGCGCCACCTCGATGCGGCGTGATCCCAGGATCGGCAGCGGCTGGCTGGGGTGGCGTTGCACCCAGGCGATCACCAGCGTGGTGACGCTCACGCCCAGTTCAGCGGCCATGAATTCCAGCGTGGCGCGCAGGCGGCGTGCACGCTCGTCGTTGGCGGTGAAGATGCGGCCGCCAGCCAGCGGCGACCAGATCATCGGGCGCAGGCCCAGGTCCTGGCACTGGTCGAGCACGCCGTCGTGCAGCGCCTCGGGGTGCAGCGGCGACAGCTCGATCTGGTGCGTGGCCAAGGCAAAGCGCCGGTGCAGCGGCGCCAGCTGGTGCGGCGCGAAGTTGCTGACGCCGAAGTAGCGCACCTTGCCCTCGCGGCGCAGCGCCTCGAAGGCATCGGCCAGTTCGTCGAAGTCGGTCAGTGCATCGGGGCGGTGGATCAGCAGCAGATCGAGGTGGTCGGTGCGCAGCGCTTGCAGCGACTGTTCGACCGACTTGCGCACATGCGCGGCCGAGGTGTCGTAGTGCTTGACGTGGTGGCCGGGGCGGGCGGGCGTCACCAGCTTGATGCCGCACTTGCTGACCAGCTGCATGCGCGCGCGCAGCGCCGGGCGCAGCGCCAGGGCCTCGCCGAACAACGCTTCGACGCTGTAGCCGCCGTAGATGTCGGCATGGTCGAAGCTGGTCACGCCGATGTCGAGGTTGCCCTCGATCCAGGCCAGGCGCTGCTGGGGTGTCCACTGCCATTCGGCCAGGCGCCAGGCGCCGGCGACGATGGGCGAGAGGCCCGCGGGGTTGTGCATCAGCGCCATGGGGCCTGCCGATCAGGCTTTGGGCGGCTTGGGCAGCCGGCCCATCAGGAAGAACTCATCGTTGGGCCGCATGCCGGTGAGGTTGGCCATGCGGTTGCTCAGGCCGAAGAAGGCGGTGATGGCGCCGATGTCCCAGATGTCTTCGTCGTCGAAGCCATGCGCGCGCAGCGCGACGAAATCGGCCTCCTCGATCTCGGCCGACTTCAGGCACACCTTCATCGCGAAGTCGAGCATCGCGCGCTGGCGCGGCGTGATGTCGGCCTTGCGGTGGTTGGTGGCCAGCTGGTCGGCGATCAGCGGCTTCTTCTCGTAGATGCGCAGGATGGCGCCATGCGCCACCACGCAGTACAGGCACTGGTTGGCCGCCGAGGTGGCGACGATGATCATCTCGCGCTCGCCCTTGCTCAGCGTGCCGGTGTCCTTGAGCAGCAGCGCGTCGTGGTAGGCCATGAAGGCGCGCCACTCGGCCGGGCGGTGTGCCAGCGCCAGGAACACGTTGGGCACGAAGCCGGCCTTCTCCTGCACGCCGAGGATGCGCTCGCGCAGGTCGTCGGGCAGGTCTTTCAGTTCGGGCACGGGGTAGCGGCTGATCGGGGCGGTGGTCATCGGAGGTCTCCTTGGGTGGGGCAGGGTGCGGTCATGTCCTGAACTGCATCGCATGCAGCCGCGCATACAGCCCGCCCTGCGCCAGCAAGGCGGCATGCGGGCCCACCTCGGCCACGCGGCCGGCTTCCATCACGACGATGCGGTCGGCATGCTCGATGGTCGACAGGCGGTGGGCGATGATCAGCGTGGTGCGGCCGCGCATCAGCGTCTCCAGCGCGGTCTGCACCGCGCGCTCGCTTTCGCTGTCCAGGGCCGAGGTGGCTTCGTCGAGGATCAGGATCGGCGCGTCCTTGTACAGCGCGCGGGCGATGGCCAGGCGCTGGCGCTGGCCGCCCGAGAGCTGGCTGCCGTTGTGGCCGATCACCGTGTCCGCACCCTGCGGCAGGCCGTCGACGAAGTCCAGCAGGTTGGCGCCGGCCAGCGCGGCGCGGATGCGCTGCACATCGGGCGCGGCGCCAAGCTCGGCACCCAGGGCCACGTTGGCGGCGATGCTGTCGTTGAACATCACCACGTCCTGGCTCACCAGCGCGAACTGGCGGCGCAACTCGTCGACCTGCCAATCGTCCAGCGGCACGCCGTCCAGCGTGATGCGCCCGCCGGTGGGCTCGACGAAGCGTGGCAGCAGGTTGATCAGCGACGACTTGCCGGCGCCCGACGGGCCCACCAGCGCCACCGTCTCGCCGGCGGCGATGTTCAGCGTCAGGCCGTCCAGCGCCGGGGCCTGGTCGGCGCCATAGCGCAGGCTCACGTTGTGCAGCACCAGCCGGCCCTGGGCGCGGCCATGCCGGCCGCCGGCGCTGTCGGTCTGGTGCGCGCCGCTCACCTCGGCCGGGCTGCGGTCCAGCAGTTCGAGCCCACGCTCGATCGCAGCCAGGCCGCGGGTGATGGGCGCCATCACGTCCGACAGGTGCTTGACCGGCGCCACCAGCATCAGCATCGCGGTGATGAAGGCCACGAAGCCGCCCACCGTGCTGCCGCCGCTGCTGCTCTGCCACAGCGCCACCACGATCACCGCCGACAGCGCCACCGCGGTGAACAGCTGGGTCAGCGGGGTCATCACGCCGCTGGCGGCCACCACCTTCAGCAGCACCCGGCGCAGCGTGTTGGCCAGCTGCGCGAAGCGCCGCGCCTGCGCGCCGGCCGCGCCGTGCAGCCGCACGATGCGCCAGGCCAGCACGTTTTCTTCCACCACATAGGCCAGTGCGTCGGTGGCGTCCTGGCCCTCGCGCGCCAGCCGGTGCAGCCGCTTGCCCACGGTGCGCATCAGCCAGGCCACCGCCGGGAACAGCACGCCGACGAACAGCGTGAGCTTCCAGTTCAGCCAGAACAGGTAGACCAGCAGCGCCAGCAGCGTGAGCGAATCCTTCAGCAGCGTGAGGATGGAATTGACCAGCTGCAGCGCGCCGTTCTGCACCTCGTAGACCAGGGTGTTGGTCAGGCTGCTGGCCGAATGCTGGGCGAACATCGCCGGCTGCGCGGTGAGGATGCGCTGGAACAGCGCCTCGCGCAGATCCTGCACGCCGCGGTGCGCAGCCCACGACAGCGCGTACTGCGCGATGAAGCCCGCCGCGCCGCGCAGCGCGAAGATGCCCACGATGGCCACCGGCACCATCCACAGCGCCAGCTTGCCGCCGGTGAAGCCCTTGTCTAGCAGCGGCTTCATCAGCTCGGGGATCAGCGGCTCGGTCAGCGCGCCCAGCAGCGAGGCCACGAACGCCACCACCACCGCCAGACGGCTGTGGCGAAAGTAGGGCGTGATGCGGGCGAAGCGCTGCAGCAGGGTGGGCATGAAGGGAGGAAACGGCACCGGGCAGGGTGCCTGGGCGAAGCCCGGATTATCCGGCCCCACCCTGGCCCGGGCGGCGGGGTGTGGCGGCAGGCCGACAGCCGCAGCGTGCGCAACGGCCAACGCGGGGTGGTTGTCTAAAAGACTGTACGAACGTACAGTACTCCTGTGAACCTGTCGCTGCCCTTTTTCGATACCGACGACGCTGTGCCGGCCCCCGTGCCGGCAGCGCTGCACCCGGCTGCGCCGGTGCAGCCGCCGGCGGGTGGCGTCGTGGCATCGGCGGGCGCGCTGCTGGAAGACGAGGCCGATGCGCCGCTCGACGACGAGGCGGGTGCGCCCGGGCCACCGATGGCCCGCGGTGGCCTGGGCATCGATCTGTCGCTGCACCCGGCCGTGTGGCGGGCCAGCCAGGTCGGCGGCGGCGCGCGGCCGGTCACCTCTACCGGCTTCGACCGGCTCGATGCCCAGCTGCCCGGTGGCGGCTGGCCGCATGGCGTGCTCACCGAGCTGCTGCTGCCCCAGCCCGGCATCGGCGAGCTGCGCCTGCTGGCGCCCGGGCTGATGGCGGTGGCCGGGGGCGGCGAGGGCCGGCCCGGTGCCGCGGCCGACCCCGAGCGCTGCGTGATGCTGTTCGATCCGCCCGCCGCACTCAGCGCCTGGGCATTGCTGCAGTGCGGGCTCAGCAGCCGGCACTGGCTGGTGGTGCAGGCCCGGTCGGGGCAGGGACGGGGCGGCCCCGCGGCCGGGCCGCTGCCGATGGCCTGGCGGCCCGAGACGGCACCCGGCGTGCCGCGCGGCGCCAACCGCCTGGCGCCGCTGCTGCCGGCGGCCGATCTGCTGTGGGCGCTGGAGCAATCGCTCAAGAGCGGCCATGTGGGTGCGGTGCTGGCCTGGCTGCCGGTCAACCTGCGTGCCGATGCGCTGCGCCGGCTGCAGCTGGCCGCGCAGTCGCACGCCGGGCCGGTGTTCCTGTTCCGCGATGCGCTGGCCCGCGCCCGGCCCAGCGCCGCGCCGCTGCGCCTGCTGCTGCAACCCGCGGGGGTGGACGGCCTGGCCGTGCGCGTGCTCAAGCGCCGCGGCCCGCTGCTGGCCCAGCCGCTGCGGCTGGTGCTGCCGCCGGTGCTGGCGCCACAGCAGCAGGCCCAGGCCGAGGCGCGCCAGCTGGCGCGGGATCTGGCACGCAACTCGGCGCGCAACTCGGCGCGTGACTCGGCGCATGACGCGCGGCGTGATCCGGCCGGTGACCTCGTTCACCAGACCGGGGGCGGCGAGGCCGGCGTGTCGTCCGCCCGGCGCACCCGCTGACCGCGTGCCACCCGGCCCGGCCTCCGATCATGCTGTGGGTGGCCCTGCACCTGCCGGCGCTGTCGCTCGAATCCTGGGCGGCCACGCGCGGCCCCGAGCACGCCGGCCGCCCCGGCGTGCTGCTGCACGAGCACCAGGTGGCGTTTACCGATGCCGCCGCGCTGGCGCTGGGCGTGCGCGTGGGCATGAAGCGCGCCACCGCGCTGGCGCTGGCGCCCGACCTGCTGCTGGGCCAGGCCGATGCCCGGCGCGATGCCCGGGCGCTGCGCGCGGTGGCCCATGCGGCGCTGGGCTTCAGCCCGTCGGTGGCCTGGGTGCCGGTGGCCTCGTCCACGGAGTCGCCGGCACTGGTGGGGGTGCGGCTCGAGGTGCAATCCTGCCTGCGCTACTTCGGTGGCCTGCCGGCGCTGCTGGCGCGGCTGGCGCAGG
>JAURXG010000641.1 GCA_030654555.1 Aquabacterium sp. | reverse complement strand
GACGGCGGTGTTGCCACCGCCGACCACGGCCACTTCATCACCACGGTAGAAGAAGCCGTCGCAGGTGGCGCAGCCCGACACGCCGCGGCCCATGAAGGCTTCTTCGGAGGGCAGGCCCAGGTACTTGGCCGAAGCGCCGGTGGCGATCACCAGGCTGTCGCAGGTGTAGGTGCCGCTGTCGCCCTTCAGCGTGAATGGGCGCTTGGACAGGTCGACCTCGTTGATGTGGTCGAACACCATCTGGGTGTTGAAGCGCTCGGCGTGCTTGAGAAAGCGCTCCATCAATTCGGGGCCCTGCACGCCCATCACGTCGGCGGGCCAGTTGTCGACCTCGGTGGTGGTCATCAGCTGGCCGCCCTGGGCCATGCCGGTGACCAGCACCGGCTTGAGGTTGGCGCGGGCGGCGTAGATGGCGGCGGTGTAGCCGGCCGGGCCGGAGCCCAGGATCAGCACCTGGGCGTGCAGGTTGGTGGCGCTCATGAGGACGTCCGAAGAGAGGGTGAGGCGGGAATTGTCCCATGGGGTGCAAACCCGGAGGTGGCAGCCCCGTCTATCGGCACAATAGGAAATCTGCACGGAATTGGCGTTCTTTGCCCGCTCTCCTCGGGCGTTTGGCCGCGCGCTCACAAGAAGACACTCATTCGAACGAAGGGAAACCACCATGTCGATGTTGACCAATCTGGATCTGATCCGGCGCGTACCGCTGTTCTCGATGCTGACCAACGACCAGGCCCAGGCGATCGCCGACAGCGTGGTCAAGCGGCGCTTCCGCCGCGGCGAACTGGTGGTCGAGCAGGGCCGCAAGAGCAATGCGCTGTTCATCCTGCTCAACGGCCGCGCCCGGGTGCTGACGGCCGATTCACGCGGCCGCGAGGTGATCCTGGCGGTGCTCGAATCGGGCGACTACGTGGGCGAGATGAGCCTGATCGACAACGAGGCGCATTCGGCCACGGTGCGCTGCGAGATCCAGACCGACATGCTGATCCTGGGCCGGGCCGACTTCGCGCGCTGCCTGCCCGAGCATTCGTCGCTGAGCTACGCCATCCTGCGCGGCCTGGTGCGGCGCCTGCGCCATGCCGACCGGCAGATCGAATCGCTGGCGCTGCTGGATGTGTACGGCCGCGTGGCGCGCACGCTGCTGGAGATGTCCGAAGACATCAACGGCGTGAAGACCATCCGCAACAAGGTCTCGCGCCAGGACATGGCCAAGGTGGTGGGCGCCTCGCGCGAGATGGTCAGCCGGGTCATGAAGGACCTGGAAGAGCGCGGCGTCATCGAGACCCAGGAAAACGGCTCGGTGATCATCAAGGACAAGGCGCCGCAGCCCGAGTAGCCGGCGGATGCCCCGCTGAGTCGCTGACCCAGCGGGCCGAGCGCCGCTTGGCGTGCTTACGCCACAATCCGGCGCATGACCTTTCCGCTTGGATCCTTGCGCGGTGACGGCGCGGCCTCGCTGGCGGCGCAGCGCAACCCTTCTCCGGCCGAAACCCCGCGCTGGCGCCAGCAGTTGATGCTGCTGGGCGGCGGCGTGCTGTGGTTGTTGTTGCTGCTGGCGCTGGTCACGCACCAGGGCAGCGACCCGGGCTTCTCGACCTCGGGCACCGGCGCGCCGGTGGCCAACAAGGTGGGCCTGCTGGGCGCCTGGGCGTCCGATCTGGGGCTGTTCCTCTTCGGCTATTCGGTGTGGTGGCTGGTGCTGGTGGGTCTGCGCACCTGGCTGGCCACGCTGGCGCGCGCGTTGCGCGGGCCGCAGCCAGGCGACGGGTCGGCCGCGCCGGCCTGGTGGTTCTGGGCCGGGCTGGCCTTGCTGATGCTGGCCAGCTGCGGGCTGGAGTGGACGCGCCTGTACCGGCTCGACGGCATCGTGCCCGGCGGCCAGGCCGGTGGCGTGCTGGGTGCCGTGGTCGGCGGCCTGTCGATGAAGTGGCTGGGCTTTGCCGGCTCGGGCGTGCTGTGGATCGCGGCAGGCGTGTTGGGCCTGTCGCTGGCGATGCGCTTCTCGTGGGCCGGCGTGGCCGATGGCCTGGGCCAGTGGATCGAGGGCCTGTGGCAGCGCCAGGCGGTGGCGCGCGAGGTCAAGGAAGACCTGCGCATCGCCGAGGTGCTGACGCGCGAGCGCGAGCTGGTGGTCGAGGAGGACCGTGCCGAGGTCGAAGACCACGCCCCCATCGTCATCGAGGAGACCATGGTCGAGGTGCCCAAGAGCACCCGTGTGGCCAAGGAGCGGCAGAAGCCGCTGTTCACCGAGCTGGCCGACACCAAGCTGCCGCAGGTCGATCTGCTGGATGCCGCGCCGCTGGTGCGCGTCGATTCGGTCAACCCCGAGTCGCTGGAGATGACCTCGCGCATGATCGAGAAGAAGCTGCGCGACTTCGGCGTCGAGGTGCGGGTGGTGGCGGCCTCGCCCGGCCCGGTGATCACGCGCTACGAGATCGAGCCGGCCACCGGCGTCAAGGGCTCGCAGGTGGTGGGCCTGGCCAAGGACCTGGCGCGCTCGCTGTCGCTGGTCAGCATCCGCGTGGTCGAGACCATCCCCGGCCGCACGACGATGGCCCTCGAATTGCCCAACGCCAAGCGCCAGACGATCCGGCTGGCCGAGATCCTGGGCTCGCAGATCTACCACGATGCCGCTTCGCAGCTGACCATGGGCCTGGGCAAGGACATCGTCGGCGCGCCGATGGTGGCCGATCTGGCCAAGATGCCGCACTGCCTGGTGGCCGGCACCACCGGATCGGGCAAGTCGGTGGGCATCAACGCGATGATCCTGAGCCTGCTGTACAAGGCCGAGGCGCGTGATCTGCGGCTGGTGCTGATCG
>JAURXG010000639.1 GCA_030654555.1 Aquabacterium sp. | reverse complement strand
GGCCACGGCGGCACCACCGACGAACCCCAGCACCAGCGCCAAACCCAGCGACCAGACCCGCACGCGCCTCATGTGATGCCCGTGTCGACCTCGCGCCGCTCCAGCGCAAGGTACTCGGCCGAGCGCATCTCCTGAAGCCGTGACACCGTGCGCGGGAACTCATGCGACAGTGGTCCTTCGGTGTAGAGCTGCTCGGCCGGCACCGCGGCCGAGACGATCAGCTTGACGCGGCGGTCGTAGAGCACGTCGACCAGCAGCGTGAAGCGGCGCGCCTCGCTGGCGAACTTCGGCGGCATCTGCGGCACGTTGCTCAGGATCACGGTGTGGAACTGCTGCGCGATCTCGAGGTAATCGTTCTGCGAGCGCGGGCCGCCGCACAAGGTGCGGAAGTCGAACCACACCACGCCGCCGGCGCGGCGGATGGCGCGCAGCTCGCGGTGCTCGATGTGCAGCAGCGGGTCTTCGTCGCGCGCCTCGGCCAGACCGTTGAACGTGGCCTCCAGCTGGCGCTCGGCCGCCTCGCCCAGCGGCGTCAGGTAGAACTCCAGCTGCTCGAGCGTGCGCTGCCGGTAGTCGGTGCCGTTGTCGACGTTGACCACCTCGAGCTTGTCCTTGAGCAGCGCGATGGCCGGCAGGATGCGGTCGCGGTGCAGGCCGTTGGGGTACAGCGCGTCGGGCTCGAAATTGCTGGTGGTGATGATCGACACCCGGTTCTGAAACAAGGCCACCAGCAGCCGGTGCAGGATCATCGCGTCGGTGACGTCGGCGACGTGGAACTCGTCGAAGCAGATCAACCGGAAGCGCCGGGCGATGCGCTTGCCCAGCTCGTCGAGCGGGTTGACCGTGCCCTTCAACTCCTGCAGCTCGCGGTGCACCTCGCGCATGAACTCGTGGAAATGCAGCCGGGTCTTGCGCGTCAGCGGCACGGCCTGGAAGAAGCAGTCCATCAGGAAGCTCTTGCCGCGGCCCACGCCGCCGTGCATGTAGACGCCGCGCGGGATCGGCGGGCGCACCAGCGCCCGCGTCAGCGCATTGCCGCGCCGCGCCTTGTAGGCCGCCCACTCATCCTGGCAGCGCTGCAATGCGGCCACCGCGCGCAGCTGCGCCGGATCGGCGGTGTAGCCGCGTTCGGCCAGGGTCTGGTGGTAGAGCTCGGTGACGGAAGTCATGCGCGGCCATTGAAAAAGGGGCCAGCTTATGCGGCCCCTTGCGGGTGTGCCGTCGCTGGCGCGACGTTCAGAAATTCAGCGTGCGCTTGTCGACGGCCAGCGCGGCTTCCTTCGTGGCTTCGCTCAAGCTGGGGTGCGCATGGCAGATGCGCGCGATGTCCTCGGCCGAGGCCTTGAACTCCATCGCCACCACCGCCTCGGCGATCAGCTCGCTGGCCATCGGCCCGACGATGTGCACGCCCAGGATCTCGTCGGTCTTGGCGTCGGCCAGGAACTTGACGAAGCCGGTGGTGTCGCCCAGCGCGCGCGCGCGGCCGTTGGCCAGGAACGGGAACTGCCCCGCCTTGTAGGCCACGCCGTCGGCCTTGAGCTGCTGCTCGGTGCGGCCCACCCAGGCGATCTCGGGCGAGGTGTAGATGACCCAGGGGATGGTGTTGAAGTTGACATGCCCGTGTTGGCCGGCGATGCGCTCGGCCACCGCCACGCCCTCTTCCTCGGCCTTGTGCGCCAGCATCGGGCCACGCACCACGTCGCCCACCGCCCACACGTTCGGCAGGTTGGTCTTGCAGTCGCCGTCGACCACGATCGCGCCGCGTTCGTCGAGCTTCAGGCCCACCGCGTCGGGGTTCAGGCCGGTGGTGTTGGGCACCCGGCCGATCGAGACGATCAGGCGCTCGACCTCCAGCGTCACCGCCTCGCCTTTGGCGTTGGCATAGGCGACGCTCACTTGCGGATCTTTGCCCTTCTTGCCGACCTTGACGTCGCTGATCTTGACGCCGAACTCGAACTTCAGGCCCTGCTTGGTGAAGGCCTTCAGCGCCTCTTTCGCCACGCCCTCGTCGGCCGCCCCCAGGAAGTTGGGCAGCGCTTCGAGGATGGTGACCTGTGCACCCAGGCGGCGCCAGACCGAGCCCATCTCCAGCCCGATCACGCCCGAGCCGACGACGCCCAGGGTCTTGGGCACGGCGGGCAGCCGCAGCGCACCGTCGTTCGACAGGATCTTGTCCTCGTCAAAGGCCGCGCCGGGCAACGCGCGGGCGCTGGAGCCGGTGGCGACGATGACGTGCTTGGCCGTCAGCGTCTCGTTCGCCGCGCCGGTCACGCTGATCTGATAAAGCCCGTCGGCCGCCTTCACGAACGCGCCGCGGCCGTGGAAGAAGCTGACCTTGTTCTTCTTGAACAGGTAGAGGATGCCGTCGTTGTTCTGCTTCACGACGGTGTTCTTGCGACCGACCATCTTGGCGACGTCGATCGACAGGTTGCTCAAGCCGATGCCGTGGTCGGCAAAGTGGTGGCCGGCGTGCTCGAAATGCTCGCTCGACTGCAGCAGCGCCTTGCTCGGGATGCAGCCCACGTTGGTGCAGGTGCCGCCGGGGGCGGGGCCGCCCTTGTCGTTGACCCACTCGTCGATGCAGGCGACGTTGAAGCCGAGTTGCGCGGCGCGGATGGCGCCGATGTAGCCGCCGGGGCCACCGCCGATGACGATGACGTCGAATTGCTTGGACATGATGTTCCGAAGAGGTTGGTGGGGTCGCGGGCCGTCGCTGAACGCGGGCGTCATTCAGCCGGCACGAAGATCCAGAGCAGGAGGTAGAGGATCACGCCGGTGCCGCCGAACACCGCCAGCACGGTGATGATCAGGCGCCAGACCCAGCTTTCCAGCCCGGTGATGCGGGCCAGGCCGCCGCACACGCCGCCCAGCCACTTGTCGGTGAGCGAGCGGCGGAAACTGTTGACCGCGGCCACCGCCGGTGGCGCCGGCGGCGGGCCGTCGAGCAGCCGCTGCTTCGCGCGCTGGAACTCCGCATCCGACAACACCCCGCGGGTGCGCAGTTCATCGAGTTGGTGCAGTTCTTCAGCGAGCGACATGGCGTTGCCCTTTCAGGGCGTTGGCGGGAATCAGATGTCGAACAGCAGACGCGAGGGATCTTCCAGCGCGTCCTTCATCGTCACCAGGCCCAGCACGGCCTCGCGGCCGTCGATGATGCGGTGGTCGTAGCTCATCGCCAGGTAGTTCATCGGGCGCACCACGACCTGGCCGTTCTCCACCACCGCGCGGTCCTTGGTGGCGTGCACGCCCAGGATGGCCGACTGCGGCGGGTTGATGATGGGCGTGGACAGCATCGAGCCGAAGGTGCCGCCATTGCTGATCGAGAAGGTGCCGCCGGTCAGCTCTTCGATGCCCAGCTTGCCGTCCTTGGCCTTCTGGCCGAACTCGGCGATCTTCTTCTCGATGTCGGCAAAGCTCATCTGGTCGGCGTTGCGGATCACCGGCACCACCAGGCCGCGCGGCGAGCCCACCGCGATGCCGATGTCGAAGTAGCCGTGGTAGACGATGTCGTTGCCGTCGACGCTGGCGTTGATGATCGGGTACTTCTTCAGCGCGGCGACCGCGGCCTTGACGAAGAAGCTCATGAAGCCGAGCTTGACGCCGTGTTCCTTCTCGAACTTGTCCTGGAACTTCTTGCGCATCTCCATCACCGGCGCCATGTTCACCTCGTTGAAGGTGGTCAGGATGGCGTTGGTGGACTGCGACTGCACCAGGCGCTCGGCGATGCGCGCGCGCAGGCGCGACATCGGCACACGCTGCTCGGGGCGCTCGCCCAGGTTCATGGCCACCGGCGCGGCCACGGCGGGCAGCGATCGGGCGACGGCAGGCGCCGGCGCGGCGGCCTTGGGTGCGGGGGCTGGCGCGGGCGCAGCAGCGCCTGCGGCGACGGCGCCGAGCACGTCGCCTTTGGTGACGCGGCCGTCCTTGCCGGTGCCGGCCACCGAGCCGGCGGCGAGGTTGTTGTCGGCCATCAGCTTGGCGGCGGCGGGCATGGCCACGCCGGCCTTGCTGCCACTGATGGCGGCCGCTGCAGCGGCAGGCGCGGCTGCCGCGACGGCGGCGTCGGACGCCACCGCCTTGACTTCCAGCGGGCTGACCGCCGCGCTGCCTTCGGTGTCGATGCGGGCGATGACCTGGTCGCTGACCACGGTGGCGCCGTCGTCGCAGACGATCTGGGCCATCACGCCAGCGGCGGGTGCCGGCACTTCGAGCACCACCTTGTCGGTCTCGACCTCGATGATGATCTCGTCCATCGCCACGGCCTCACCGGGCTTCTTCTTCCACTGCAACAGGGTGGCTTCGGCCACCGATTCAGACAGCTGCGGGACTTTGACTTCTACGATTGCCATGATGTGATTCTCGGAATGTGATGCGGACCACCCAGCAGACGCCGCGGAACCGGCTTTGCCGGGCCGCTGGCGTCGCCCCCTTGAGGGGGAGCGCCGAAGGCGCTTCGGGGGTGGGCCTTACTACGTGAGGATGAATCCATTGAGCTTGGCGTAGGCCTGGACGAGCAATGCCTACTGCTGCACCTGGTGCAGGTGGGCATAACCCACCGCCGGGCTGGCCGAGGCGGCGCGGCCGGCGTAACCCAGCTTCTGGCCGTCCTGCATGTTCTCGTGGATGTAGTGCTGCACGAAGAACCAGGCGCCCTGGTTCTGCGGCTCGTCCTGGCACCACACCAGATCGGTGGCGTTGGGGTACTTCTTGATCTCGGCCGCAAACGCCTTGTGCGGGAAGGGGTACAGCTGCTCGACGCGGATGATCGCCACGTCGGTCGCCTTCTTTTCCAGGCGCTTCTTGACCAGGTCGTAGTACACCTTGCCCGAGCAGGCGATGAGGCGCTTGACCTTGTCGGCGGCGATGTCGGTGTTCTGCTCGGGGATCACCGTCTGGAAACTGCCCTTGGTGAACTCGACCAGCGGCGACGTGGCGTCCTTGTTTCGCAGCAGCGACTTGGGCGTCATGATCACCAGCGGCTTGCGGAACTGGCGCACGATCTGGCGGCGCAGCACATGGAAGATCTGGCTGGCCGAGGTCGGCTGCACGATCTGCATGTTGTTGTCCGCGGCCAGCTGCATGAAGCGCTCCAGGCGGGCCGAG
>JAURXG010000635.1 GCA_030654555.1 Aquabacterium sp. | reverse complement strand
GTAGCCCACGGCGGTGTAGGCGCCACCATGGGGCGTGGCCACTTCGTCGAGCACGGCGTCGGCGGTCTCGGGCGAAAACTTGTCCTCGACCAGTTCGACAAACTCGGTGAAAACGAGACCCAGCATGAACGCTCCCGGTGGCCACTGTGGATAGCCACGATGCTAGGCAGCGGGCGCCCGGCCCATCGGTTGAAACGCGCCGGTTTTGCGCCGCATTCAGCGCTTGACAGGGCTGCCGCCGGCCGGCCCTTCAGCCCGGGGCGCGGCGTCGCTCAGCGCAGCGCGCGCCGCGGGTCAGCCCAGGGCCCGCCTGGCGTTGGCGAACATGCGCCGCCAGGCGCTGGGCGCCGACACATCGCCACCCTGCCAGCTCATCTGCACGTTGCGGAACACCCGCTCGGGGTGCGGCATCAGCGCGGTGAAACGCCCGTCGGGCGTGGTCACCGCGGTCAGCCCGCCCGGGCTGCCGTTGGGGTTGAACGGGTAGGCCTCGGTGGCATCGCCGTGGTGGTCGACGAAGCGCATCGCCGCCGCCACCCGGGCCGCATCGCCGCGCTGCGAGAAGTCGGCATAGCCTTCACCGTGGGCGACCGCGATCGGCAGCCGGCTGCCGGCCATGCCGGTGAAGAACAGCGACGGGCTGTCCAGCACCTCGACCAGGCTCAGCCGGGCCTCGAACTGCTCGCTCTTGTTGCGGGTGAAGCGCGGCCAGGCCTGGGTGCCGGGGATGATGGACGCCAGCGCGGCCATCATCTGGCAGCCGTTGCACACGCCCAGCGCCAGCACGTCGGGCCGCTGGAAGAAGGCCGCGAACTGCTCGGCCAGCGCCGGGTTGAACAGGATCGAGCGCGCCCAGCCTTCGCCGGCCCCCAGCGTGTCGCCGTAGCTGAAGCCGCCGCAGGCCACCAGCGCCTGGAACTGGTCGAGCCGCGCCCGGCCCGCCTGCAGGTCGCTCATGTGCACGTCGAAGGTGTCGAAGCCCGCCAGCGCCATCGCATAGCTCATCTCGACCTGCGAGTTGACGCCCTGCTCGCGCAGGATGGCGATCTTCGGCCGCGCCAGGTTCAGGAAGGGCGCCGCCACGTCCCGCGTGGCGTCGAAGGTCAGGTGCTGGTGCAGGCCGGGATCACGCAGCGCGCCGGCGGCCTCGTGCTCGGCATCGGCGCAGGCCGGGTTGTCACGCAAGCGGGCGATGTGCCAGCTCACCGTGTCCCAGGCCTGCTGCAGCTCGCGCAGCGGCGCGCTGAACTGCGGCTTGGCATCGCGCCACACCTCGACCACGCCGGTGTCGTTGGCCTTGCCGATCACATGGCTGTGGCGCGACAGCCCATGCGCGCGCAGCACGCCCATCACCGCGTCGCGCTCCAGGCGCGGCACCTGGATCAACGCGCCCAGCTCCTCGTTGAACAAGGCCTTGAGCGTCAGCTCGTTGCGGCGCTCGCCGATCTGCGTGGCCCAGTTCTTCGAGTCGCCCATCTCGGCGCGGCTGTCGCTGATGCCGTCGCCTTCGGTCACCAGCAGGTCGACGTTCAGGCTCAGGCCGCGCTGGCCGGCAAAGGCCATCTCGCAGGCCGCCGCCCACAGGCCGCCGTCGCTGCGGTCGTGGTAGGCCAGCAGCTGGCCGGCGGCGCGCAGCTGGTTGATCGCGGCCACCAGCGCCTTCAGCAGCGCCGGTTCGTCCAGGTCGGGCGGCACGTCGCCGAACTGGCCGATCACCTGCGCCAGCATCGAGCCGGCCATGCGGTTCTTGCCTTGGCCCAGGTCGATCAGGATCAGCGTGGTGTCGGCACCGTCGGCCAGGTGCTTGAGCTGCGGCGTCAGCGTGCCACGCACGTCGTCCAGCGTGGCGAAGGCGGTGACGATCAGGCTGACCGGCGAGGTGACTTTCTTCTTTTCGCCGTCGGCCTGCCACTGTGTGCGCATGGACAGGCTGTCCTTGCCCACAGGCACCGACACGTCCAGCGCCGGGCACAGTTCCATGCCGATGGCCTTGACGGTGGCATACAGGTCGGCATCTTCACCCGGCTCGCCGCAAGCGGCC
>JAURXG010000621.1 GCA_030654555.1 Aquabacterium sp. | reverse complement strand
TGATCAGCAGGCCCAGGTTCTTTTCCGGCGCCAGGCGGCCGACACAGGCCACCACCCAGGTGCCAGGCCGAGCGCCCCAGCTGGCGCGCAGTTCAGCGCTGCGCCGGTCGGGCGTGAAGCGCTGCGTGTCAACACCACGCGCCACCACGGCCACGTTGAGAAAGCCCATGCCCACCAGCTCGCGCTGCAGGGCCGCCGTGGGCACCATCGTGCAAGCGGTGCGGTTATGGAACTTGCGCAGGTAGGCCATGATCGGCTTGTGCAGCCAGGCCACGCCGTAGTGCCGGCTGTAGGCATGGAAGTTGGTGCGGAAATCCGAAGTCACCGGCAGCTTCAGCAGCGACGCGGCCTGCAGCGCCGACCAGCCCAGCGGCCCCTCGGTGGCGATGTGCACCAGGTCCGGCCGGTGCCGCGTCCAGCGTTCGATCAGCGCTCGCTTGGCCGGCAGGCCCATCTTCAATTGTGGGTAGCGCGGGATCGGCAGCCCGCGCATCAGTACCTCGTGCAGTCCACTGCCGCTGCTGGCCTGGTCGCCCGCCTGCTGGCGCGGACGCACCAGTTGCAGATCGTGGCCGCGCTCGCGCAGCCCCTGCACCAGCCGGGCGACGGTCATCGCCACGCCATTCACCTCGGGCGGGTAGGTTTCGGTCACCAGGGCCAGGCGCAGCGAGCGTCGGGCCGCAGGCAGTTCATCGACCACCAGTTCGGGGTGGGCGGCATCAGCAAGGTCGGTCGCGGCCATGGCCCATGCTGGCAGCGCCGCGCAACAGTTTGATGACGGCAGACCCCGTCGCCGCCTGCCACGCAGCGGCCACAAATCCGTCACTGCGGCTTCATGTCGACGCGTCACGATGCTGTCGCTCGGCGGCCATCGGCAGGTCATCTGCAGGCCATGCGCTAGCCGACTATCCATCACCCGACGAACTGAGGAGGCCCGACATGAATGGCTTTTTGAACGCCCTGCGCGAGCAGCGCTGGGACGACCACCGCTACTACCACCACAGCCGCATCAACCAGTCGCTGCACCTGCTGTCGGCGATCAGCTTCGTGCTGGCCTATGCGCTGTTGCTGGTCGATCCACCCGCAGCGGCCCTGGTGGCCTGGCTGGTGTCGATGACCAGCCGCCAGAGCGGCCACTTCTTCTTCGAACCCCAGGGCTACGACCATGTCAACCAGGCCACTCACGAACACAAGGAAGCCATCAAGGTGGGCTACAACCTGCAGCGCAAGCTGGTGCTGATCGCGCTGTGGGCCGCCGTGCCGCTGCTGCTGGCACTGCAGCCCGATCTGTGGGGGCTGTTCGCGGCGCATGCCGACTTCATGGGCTATGCCCGCCACGTGGGCTGGGTGTGGTTGTGGCTGGGCGTGGCCGGCCTGATGTTCCGCACGCTGCACCTGTTCCTGTTGCGCGACGTGCAGACCGGGCTGGTGTGGGCCACCAAGATCCTGACCGACCCGTTCCACGACATCCTGCTCTACCACCGCGCGCCGCTGTACCTGATGCGCGGCGAGCTGATCGACCCGATGCACCATGCGGCCGGGCATGCGGTGCACCCTTCGCGCCAGGCTTGAAACCAGGCCAGCACCGGCCGGCGCGGCGGCGCCTGCCCAAACCGCAGCGCTCAGAACCGCTGCGCCAGCACCTCGCGCAGG
>JAURXG010000188.1 GCA_030654555.1 Aquabacterium sp. | reverse complement strand
CCGAGACCGGCATGCTGCGCTACCTGCGCCGCCTCAGTGACAAAGACCTGGCGCTGGACCGCAGCATGATTCCGCTGGGCAGCTGCACCATGAAGCTCAACGCCACCAGCGAGATGATCCCCATCACCTGGCCCGAGTTCGCGCACATCCACCCGTTTGCGCCGGCCGACCAGCGTGCGGGTTATGCCGAGTTGAACGACCAGCTCTGCAGCTGGCTCAGCCAGGCGACGGGTTATGCCGGCGTCAGCCTGCAGCCCAACGCCGGCTCGCAGGGGGAATACGCCGGGCTGCTGGCCATCCGCGGCTGGCATGCTTCGCGCGGCGAGGGCCACCGCACCATCTGCCTGATCCCCGAATCGGCGCATGGCACCAACCCCGCCAGCGCCCAGATGGCCGGCATGCAGGTGGTGGTGGTCAAGTGCGACGCGCAGGGCAACGTGGATCTGGTCGACCTGCAAGCCAAGTGCAGCCAGCACAGCGCCAACCTGGCCGCGATCATGATCACCTACCCCAGTACCTATGGCGTGTTCGACACCCAGGTCAAGGCGCTGTGCCAGATGGTGCACGACCACGGCGGACGGGTGTCCGTGGACGGCGCCAACATGAACGCGCTGGTGGGCGTGGCCGCGCCGGGCGAGTTCGGCGGCGACGTCAGCCACCTCAACCTGCACAAGACCTTCTGCATCCCGCACGGCGGTGGTGGGCCGGGCGTGGGGCCGGTGTGCGTGGTGGCCGACCTGGTGCCCTTCCTGCCCGGACACCACACCGGTGGCGTGGCCGGAGGGGTCGGCGCCGTCTCGGCCGCGCCGCTGGGCAATGCCGCGGTGCTGCCGATCAGCTGGATGTACGTGCGCATGATGGGCAGCGAAGGCCTGACCGCCGCCACCGAGGTGGCGATCCTGGCCGCCAACTACGTGGCCGCGCGGCTGGCCGATCACTACGACATCCACTTCTCGGGCGGCATCGCCGGCGTCAAGGGCGGCGGCGTGGCACACGAGTGCATCCTCGATCTGCGCCCGCTCAAGGACAGCTCGGGCGTCAGCGCCGAGGACGTTGCCAAGCGCCTGATCGACTACGGCTTCCACGCGCCCACGCTCAGCTTCCCGGTGGCCGGCACGCTGATGGTCGAGCCCACCGAGAGCGAGCCGCTGGCCGAACTGGACCGCTTCTGCGACGCGATGATCAACATCCGCGGCGAGATCGCCAAGGTCGAGGCCGGTGTCTGGCCGAAGGACGACCACCCGCTCAAGCACGCGCCGCACACCGCGGCCGCCGTCAGCGCCGACGAGTGGGCGCATGCCTACCGCCGCAGCGACGCGGCCTTTCCGTTGCCCAACCTCAAGCGCGGCAAGTACTGGTCGCCGGTGGGCCGGGTCGACAACGTCTGGGGCGACCGCCACCTGTTCTGCAGCTGCCCGCCGCTGAGCGACTACGCCGACGCCGGCTGAGCCGCGCCCGCCCATGGCCGTTTCCGTCTTCGACCTGTTCAAGATCGGCATCGGCCCGAGCAGCAGCCACACCGTGGGCCCGATGCGCGCGGCGCGGCTGTTCGTGCAGCGGCTGGCGCAAGAGGGCCGGCTGGACCGCGTGGCGCGGGTGCGCTGCGCGCTGTACGGCTCGCTGGGCGCCACCGGCAAGGGCCATGGCAGTGACAAGGCGGTGCTGCTGGGCCTGCTGGGCGAAGCGCCCGACACGGTGGCGGTCGATGCCATCCCGGCGCTGCTGGCCGGGGTGCGCAAGGGCAAGTTGCTGACGCTGCGTGGCAGCGAGGCCCGCGGCCCGACCATCGCCTTCGACGAGAAGACCGACCTGCGCTTTCACCGCCGCGAGTCGCTGCCCTTCCATGCCAACGGCATGCGCTTCGAGGCCTTCGATGCCGCCGGCGCGGCGCTGGCCGAGCGCTGCTACTACTCGGTGGGCGGCGGCTTCGTGGTCAGCGACGAGGTGGCCGCCGACGGCGCGCTGCAGAAGGCGCTGGTGCCCGACACCACCGCCCTGCCCCATCCCTTCCACAGCGGCGCCGAGCTGATGGCGCTGTGCGCGCAGCACCGCCTGTCGATCGCCGGGCTGATGCGCCGCAATGAACGGCACTGGCGCAGCGATGCCGAGATCGACGCCGGTCTGCTGCGCATCTGGCAGGTGATGCAGGACTGCGTGCGGCGCGGCTGCGCCACCGACGGCGTGCTGCCGGGCGGCTTCCAGGTGCGCCGGCGCGCCGCCGCGCTGCACCGCGCGCTGTGCGCGAATCCGGAGGCCGCGCTGCGTGATCCGCTGCAGGTGCTGGACTGGGTCAACCTGTATGCGCTGGCGGTCAACGAGGAGAACGCCGCCGGCGGGCGCGTGGTCACCGCGCCCACCAACGGCGCGGCGGGCATCGTGCCGGCGGTGCTGCACTACCACCAGCGCTTCACGCCCGGGGCCACCGAGGCCGGCGTGGTCGACTTCCTGCTGACCGCCGCCGCCATCGGCCTGCTCTACAAGGAGAACGCCAGCCTCTCGGGCGCCGAGGTCGGCTGCCAGGGCGAGGTGGGCGTGGCCTGCAGCATGGCCGCAGGCGCGCTGTGCGCGGTGATGGGCGGCACGCCCGAGCAGGTGGAGAACGCCGCCGAGATCGGCATGGAGCACCACCTGGGCCTGACCTGCGATCCGGTGGGCGGGCTGGTGCAGATCCCCTGCATCGAGCGCAACGCCATCGCCGCGGTCAAGGCCATCAACGCCGCGCGCATGGCGCTGCGCGGCGACGGCAGCCACTTCGTGTCGCTCGATCAGGTGATCAAGACGATGCGCGAGACCGGCGCCGACATGCTGACCAAGTACAAGGAGACCGCCCGCGGCGGGCTGGCGGTGAACATCGTCGAGTGCTGACGGCGCGCCGCTTCGGCGCGGCGCTCACGACAACTTGAACAGGCCCACCTTGTGCGACAGGCGCTCGCCCTGCCCGCGCAGCGCGTCCGAGGCCACGGCCAGCTGGTCGACCAGCCCCAGGTTCTTGGCCGTGCCGTCCTTCAGCACCTTGATCTCCTCGAGGATCGCGGCCGACTCGACATCGCCCTGCTTGGTCAGCGCGGCCACCTCCGACATCGCCGTGTGGATCTTGTCCACATGGCCGTCGGCGTCCTGGATCGACAGGCCGGTCTCGTCGGCCAGGGCCTTGCCCTGCTCGATCTCCAGCGTCGAGCGCGACACGATCTCGCTGACCCGCCGTGCCGAGTCGGCGCTGCGCGTGGCCAGGGCCCGCACCTCCTGCGCCACCACCGCGAAGCCACGTCCCGACTCACCGGCCTTGGACGCCTCGACCGACGCGTTGAGTGCCAGGATGTTGGTGCGGAAGGCGATGTTGTCGATCAGGTTGACGATCTCGCCGATCTCGCGGCTGTTGCCACGCAGCGAGGTCATGCGCTCCTGCAGGCGCTGCACCTGGCGGCGGTTGCGCACCGAGGCCAGCCGCAGCGTCTGCACGGTGGTCACCACCTCTTCCACGCTGCGCGAGCAGGTCTGCAACTGGTCGGTGTAGCGCGTCACCGCGGCCACCAGCTGGTCCAGCCCGGCGGCGTTGCGGCGGCTGCGGGACGACAGGTCGCCGTTGCCGGCGGCGATCTGCTCGGAGGCCTGCGTGATCGAGCCCACGCCCTGCCGCACCGAGGCCAGCAGGTCGCTCAGCCGCGCCAGCGAGGTGGTCATGGCCTGCAAGGTGTCGGCCACCTCGTCGCCGCCCAGCCCCATCGGACGCGCACTCAGGTCGCCCTGGGCCATGCGGATCATCTGGTGGTTCAGCTTGGCCAGGCCACCGCGCATCACCAGGAAGAAGCTGTAGACCAGGTAGGCCGCCAGCAGCGTGGTCAGCGCCAGCGCGCCGAACAGCCGCATCCGCTGAGACCGCGCCTCGTCGTGCAGGCGGTGCAGCTCGCCTTCCAGCGACCGGTGCGCCTTGCGCTGCAACTGCGTGATCAGCGTGAACGCATCGATCACCTGCTGGCGCAGCGCCGGCAAGGGCTGCTGCGGCTCTGGCGCCAGCAGCGTGGTGCGCAGCCGCGTCAGCAGTGCCTGGCTGGCCTGCAGCGTGGCCTCGCCGGCGGCGTAGTGGCTGTCCCGGTTCATGTCCAGCGCACGCTCGGACAGCCCGATCAACCGGTTCACGTTCTCGGCGCGGCCGGCGGCCGTGATCAGCAGGTCGTTCAGCTCGGCCACGGGCGGCGGCGTCTGGCCCAGCAGGGCCGCCTGGCGCACGGTCAGGCTGCGCAGGATGGACAGATCGCGCCGCATCGTCGGCAGGTAGTCGACGGCCAGGTTGGCCAGGGAGGCGCGCACCGGGTCGAGATTGAGCAGCAGGCGCGAGGCCTCGACCGCCGCCTGCCGGATGGCGGCCATCGCCTGGCGGGCAGCGAGCAGCGCCCCCAGGCGCGAGGCCGGCGATTGCGCGCCGCTGCGTGCCGCGCGGTCCAGCACCGGCAGGTAGGTGCGCAGCACCGGCTCCAGTTGCAGGCCCTCGTCGCTGGCCCACTGCAGCGCGGTGCGCAGGCCGGCCAGCGCGGTGGGCAGCGCGTCGCCCGGCGCGGCGTTGCCGGATTCCAGCGCGCGCAGTTCCAGGTCGAGTGCGCCGCCCAGGTTGAAGATCGCCTCCGACACCCGCAGGCCGGCGATGCGGTGGGCGCTCTCCTGGACCAGGTCGTTGCGCTCGACGATCTGTTGAACCATCAGCGGCAGCAAGGGCAGCGACATCACCGTGACCAGCAGCAGCATCTTCATGCGCAGCGACCACAGCCGCATCGCCCGCACGCCGAAGGCCCACACGCCGTGGTAGGCGAAGAACTCGCGGGCAGCCCGCCAGCGGCCGCCGCGCAGCGCGACGGTCAGGAGGGCGGTGGTTCCAGGCAATGACATCGAGTGCCCTTCTCTTGGGTGGACGCGGGCCGGTTTGAGCCCGAGGCGGCAGCAGTTGCGGCCATGACGGCGGTGGCCCACCGATGCGGGCCGTTCTTGCTGCGGTATCGGCTGGCCGGGGCGCCAACTTGAGGTGAGCCGGGCCGGCCGGCACGGATTTGCCGGCCAATCGCCTCGCTACTGCGGCGTTACGGCCGATCGGCTGACTTCAGTATTGGGCGGCGAGACCGATAAGCGATCAGGCCCTGGCGCTTCGTCACGGGTTCAGCCATGAACCCTGTGCACGCGTCCGACGACTCCGATCGCTTGCCCACCGACCGAACGATGACCGCACCGCCCTCAAACTCCTCGCCCGCAGCGGCCGCAGCCCCCGCTGGTGCGCTGCGCCGCCTGGGTGGCCTGCGCCTGGGCGCCGCCGCTTCGGTGGTGCTGGCCTGCGCGCTGCTGGGCTGGGCCGGCGGCTGGGCCGGCATGGTCGGCGCGCTGGTGGCGGCCAGCCTGCTGCCGCTGCTGCTGCGCGCCGGCGTGGCCGCGTCCGAGGCCTCGGACAGCACGCTCGACCCGATGCTCAGCGAGCCGCGCGTCAGCGGCGGCCGGGTGGGCGCCGAGGTGATGGTCGGCCAGGTCGTGCCGGTCTGGAGCAAGCAGGTGGAGATCACCCGCGACGCGGCCGCCGACGGCCTGGCCAAGCTGCTGGACACCTTCAGCCAGATCTCGGGCGCCCTGGGCGACCTGGCCGACCACCTCAACAGCGCCAACCCCTCGGTCGAGGTGGGCGCGCTGGACGCCGCGCTGGACGACGCATCGCCCGCCCGCACGGCCCTGACCGCGCTGCTGGGGCCCAGCCAGCGCGCCTTCGACCAGCGCGACGCCGCGGTGGCCGAGCTGGTGCGCTGCAGCCAGGCGCTGGGCGAACTGCGCCAGCTGGGCCGCCAGGCGCGCGAGATCGGCAAGCACACCCGGCTGGTGGCCTTCAATGCCTCGATCGAGGCCAACCGGGGTGGACAGGGGGGTGGCAACGGCTCGCAGGCGGTGGCCAACGAGACCCGCATGCTCGCTGCCCGCATGGGCGAGATCGGCGAGCAGATCGAACGCGCGGTCGCCGGGCTCGACCGCTCGCTGGGCGCCGAGCGCCTGCGCGGCGAGATCGGCGACACCACGCCCGAAGAACTGCGGCTGGAACTGGACGTGCGCGCCCGCGAGGCGCTGTCGGCGCTGCTGGGCTCGCTGGGCACGGCGCTGCGCAGTTCGGGCGAGGTGCGGTCCTCCGCCGAGGTCTTGCGCAACCAGCTCGACGAGGCTTTCGTGCACTTCCAGTTCGGCGACCGGCTGAGCCAGATGCTGGCCATCGTCGGCAGCGACATGCAGAACTTCGCCCGCTGGGTGGCGGCCCATCCCTACGCGACGCAGAGCGACGCGGCCGAGTGGCTGGCCAACCTGGAGGGCAGCTACACGATGGAAGAGCAGCGCGCCCAGCACCACGGCAACGTGCACATCGACCGCGGCAGCGAGATCGAGTTCTTCTGACCCGTCCCGACCCGAATTTCCACTCCCTGATCCCCGACTTTCCTGAAGGCACAGACCATGAGCAAGACCGTGATGATTGTTGACGACTCGGGCAGTTTCCGCACCGTGGTCAAGCTGGCGCTGCAGAAGGCCGGTTATGGCGTGGTGGAGGCCGTCGACGGCAAGGACGCCGTCGGCAAGCTCAACGGCCAGAAGCTGAACCTGATCGTCTGCGACGTGAACATGCCCAACATGGACGGGCTGAGCTTCCTGCGCCACCTCAAGACCACCGGGGCCTACAAGTTCACGCCGGTGATCATGCTCACCACCGAGACGCAGGAAAGCAAGAAGGCCGAGGGTCGCGCCGCCGGTGCGCGCGCCTGGATCACCAAGCCCTTCCAGCCGTCGACGCTGGTCGAAGCCGTCAACAAGCTCTGCGTCTGACCGACGGGTCGACATGTCCGCCCCCGTCCTGGTGATCGACGACTCGCCGACGATCCGCACGCTGATGCGCAGCGCGCTGGAGCGCGCCGGTTATGCCGTGCATGAAGCCATCGACGGCGAAGATGCCTACGAGCAGCTCGACGGGCGCCTGCTGGGCCTGATCGTCTGCGACCTGGCCATGCCGCGCATGGACGGCCTGAGCTTTCTGCGCCTGCTGCGCCACCACCCGCGCTACCGGTTCACGCCGGTGGTGCTGCTGAGCACCGAAACCCGCCCCGAGCGCAAGGCCGCCGTCAAGGCCGCCGGCGCCCAGGCCTTCCTGCCCAAGCCCTGCCGCCCCAGTGACCTGGTGGACGCGGTGCAACGCCTCTGCCAATGACCACGCCCATGACCGCCCTGTCCGCCACCATCGCACTGCCCCTGGGTCCGGAGCTGACCATCGCCTTCGCCGCCGCCTGCCGCGACACCCTGGTCGACGCGCTGGCCACCACGCCGGGCGACCTGGCGCTGGACCTGGGCGAGGTGACCGACTTCGACAGCAGCGGCGTGCAGCTGCTGCTGGCCACGCAGCGCAGCCTGGCCGAGCGCGGCGATGCGCTGTGCATCACCGCGGCCAGCGCCGCCGTGCGCGACGCCCTGACCCTGTTCGGCCTGGGCGGCCTGCTCGACCCGGCCACCGCCCACGCCGCCGCGACCGGCGTGGCGCACTGAGGAGCCCCAAGATGCACCGCGACGACGACGCCGAAATCATTGCCGCCGCCCGCGTCGGCTTTCTCGACGAGGCGGCCGACATGCTGCAGCAGTTCGAGCAGGCCCTGCTGGTGATGGAGACCGCCCCCGACGACAGCGAGAACCTGAACGCCGCGTTCCGCGCCGCCCACACCATCAAGGGCACCGCCGGGCTGTTCGGCTGCGATGCGGTGGTGGTGTTCACCCACGAGGTGGAGACCCTGCTCGAAGGCCTGCGCTCGGGCGAGCTGCCGGTGACCGAGGCCATCAGCGCCGCGCTGCTCGAAGGCCTGGACCAGATGGCGGTGCTGCTCGACGAGGTGCGCACCGGCGCCACCGATGCGGGGGTGGCCGAGCGCAGCCGCGTGCTGGGCCTGCACCTGCGCCAGCTCTACAGCGCCGGTGCGACCGCCGGGGCCGCCCCGGCGGCCAGCCCGGCGGTGCCCGATCGCGGCGCCGAGGCG
>JAURXG010000607.1 GCA_030654555.1 Aquabacterium sp. | reverse complement strand
CCTCAAGCAAGTTGGGCAGCAAAGCAGTGCGTCGGGTCTCGGCTCGTCAACTGTGCCGTCGTGGTGAAATTGGTAGACACGCTATCTTGAGGGGGTAGTGGCGAAAGCTGTGCGAGTTCGAGTCTCGCCGACGGCACCAAGATTCAAAGCAAGCCAGGTTCTCATCCGGCACTGGCTTGTGCGCCCGCAGCAGTGGCAGGGAGCAAGAGCGGCGCGCTCCGCAGGTGGTCAATCCGTTGATCGCAGGCGGCGCGCCATTTTTTTGGCCGGATGCGACCGAACAACACCGCCGCCGCCCACCATGGACCTGCAACAGTACCTCCCTGTCATCCTGTTCATCCTGGTCGGTGTGGGGGTCGGCGTGGCGCCGCAGGTGCTGGGTTACCTGCTCGGCCCGCAGCGCCCCGATGCCGCCAAGAACAGCCCCTACGAATGCGGCTTCGAGGCCTTCGAGGACGCGCGCATGAAGTTCGACGTGCGCTACTACCTGGTGGCCATCCTCTTCATCCTGTTCGACCTGGAAATCGCCTTCCTCTTTCCCTGGGCGGTGTCGCTGCGTGACATCGGGGCGTCAGGCTTCTGGGCGATGATGATCTTCCTCACCATCCTCGTGGTGGGCTTCATCTACGAATGGAAGAAGGGCGCGCTCGACTGGGAATGACCGCGGCAACCGGACACCAGGCACACGAGGAACATCATGGGCATTGAAGGCGTACTGAAAGAAGGCTTCGTCACCACCTCGGTCGACAAGCTGATCAACTGGTCGAAGACCGGCTCGCTGTGGCCGATGACCTTCGGCCTGGCTTGCTGCGCGGTGGAGATGATGCACGCCGGTGCGGCGCGCTACGACATCGACCGCTTCGGCATGCTGTTCCGCCCCAGCCCGCGGCAGAGCGATCTGATGATCGTCGCCGGCACGCTGTGCAACAAGATGGGCCCGGCGCTGCGCAAGGTCTACGACCAGATGGCCGAGCCGCGCTGGGTGCTGAGCATGGGCTCCTGCGCCAACGGCGGCGGCTACTACCACTACAGCTATTCGGTGGTGCGCGGCTGCGACCGCATCGTGCCGGTGGACGTCTACGTGCCGGGCTGCCCGCCCACCGCCGAGGCCCTGCTCTACGGCATCCTGCAGCTGCAGGCCAAGATCCGCCGCGAAAACACCATCGCCCGCGCCTGAGCCCCCTCCCATGACCCAACGACTGGACAACCTGCAGGCGGCGCTGGAAGCGGCGCTGGGCAGCAAGATCTTGGCCTTCAAGCGCGAGCGCGGCGAGATCACGCTCACCGTGTCGGCGGCCGACTACCTCGGCGTGGCCCGCACCTTGCGCGACGACAAGACGCTGAAGTTCGAGCAACTGATCGACCTGTGCGCACTCGACTACAGCAGCTGGAAGGACCAGGCCTGGGACGGCCCGCGCTACTGCGTGGTGAACCACCTGCTGTCGGTCAGCCTGAACTGGCGCGTGCGGCTGAAGGTGTTCGCACCCGATGACGATGTGCCGGTGGTGGCCTCGCTCACCGACATCTGGGCGGCTGCCAACTGGTTCGAGCGCGAGGCCTTCGACATGGTCGGCGTGATCTTCGACGGCCACATCGACCTGCGCCGCATCCTCACCGACTACGGCTTCATCGGCCACCCGCTGCGCAAGGACTTCCCGGTGTCGGGCCATGTCGAGATGCGCTACGACGCCGAGAAGAAGCGCGTGATCTACCAGCCGGTGACCATCGAGCCGCGCGAGATCACCCCGCGCATCATCCGCGAAGACAACTACGGCGGGCTCCACTGAGCCGCTGGCGAATCAGAGTACTTCATGGCTGAGATCAAGAACTACACCCTGAACTTCGGGCCGCAGCACCCGGCCGCGCACGGCGTGCTGCGCCTGGTGCTCGAGCTCGATGGCGAGGTCATCCAGCGCGCCGACCCGCACATCGGCCTGCTGCACCGCGCCACCGAGAAGCTGGCCGAGAGCAAGACCTACATCCAGAGCCTGCCCTACATGGACCGGCTGGATTACGTCTCGATGATGTGCAACGAGCACGCCTACTGCCTGGCCATCGAGAAGCTGATGGGCATCGAGGTGCCCGAACGCGCGCAGTACATCCGCGTGATGTTCAGCGAGATCACCCGCCTGCTGAACCACCTGCTGTGGCTGGGTGCGCACGGCATGGACTGCGGTGCGATGAACATCCTGATCTACTGCTTCCGCGAGCGCGAAGACCTGTTCGACATGTACGAGGCGGTGTCGGGTGCGCGCATGCATGCGGCCTACTTCCGCCCCGGCGGCGTGTACCGCGATCTGCCCGACAGCATGCCGCAGTACAAGGTCAGCAAGATCAAGAACCAGCGCGCCATCAACGCCCTGAACGACAACCGCTCGGGCACGCTGCTGGACTTCATCGACGACTTCACGCGCCGCATTCCCGGCCTGGTCGACGAGTACGAGACCCTGCTCACCGACAACCGCATCTGGAAGCAGCGCACCGTGGGCATCGGCGTGGTCACGCCCGAGCGCGCGCTCAACCTCGGCCTGACCGGGCCGATGCTGCGTGGCTCGGGCATCGCCTGGGACCTGCGCAAGAAACAACCCTACGACGTCTACGACCGGATGGATTTCGACATCCCGCTGGGCGTCAACGGCGACACCTACGACCGCTACCTGGTGCGGGTCGAAGAGATGCGCCAGGCCAACCGCATCATCCAGCAGTGCGTGGCCTGGCTGCGCGCCAACCCCGGCCCGGTGATCACCGACAACCACAAGGTGGCGCCGCCCGCACGCGTCGACATGAAGAGCAACATGGAGGAGCTGATCCACCACTTCAAGCTCTTCACCGAAGGTTTCCACGTGCCCGAGGGCGAGGCCTATGCGGCCGTCGAACACCCCAAGGGCGAGTTCGGCATCTACCTGGTCAGCGACGGGGCCAACAAGCCCTATCGGCTGAAGATCCGCGCCCCCGGCTTTGCGCACCTGGCTGCGCTCGACGAGATGGCGCGCGGCCACATGATCGCCGACGCGGTGGCGATCATCGGCACCATGGACATCGTGTTTGGCGAGATCGATCGATGAGCAGCGCTGCAGCCTCCACCCCCA
>JAURXG010000602.1 GCA_030654555.1 Aquabacterium sp. | reverse complement strand
ACGTGAACTTCACGCAGTCGGCCGCCGAGGTGATGAAGCTGCGCCGGGCCATGGAGGGCGGCCAGCTCAAACGCGCCGGCACCGGCAATGCGGCGAGTGTTCGCGTGGTGCTGGAAGACGGCAGCGAATACGCGCGCCCAGGCAAGCTCTTGTTCTCGGACCTGACCGTCGACGCCACCACCGGCCAGATCACGCTGCGCGCCGAGGTGCCAAACCCGGGCGGTGCGCTGCTGCCCGGCCTGTACGTGCGGGTGCGTCTCGAGCAGGCCCAGGCCAGCAACGCCCTCACGCTGCCACAGCAGGCGGTGACGCGCTCACCGCAAGGCGATTCGGTCATGGTGGTCGGTGCCGACGGCAAGGTCAGTCCGCGCCCGGTCAAGGTCGGCGGCCAGCAAGGCGGCCAGTGGGTGATCCTGGACGGCTTGAAGGCCGGCGAACAGGTGATGGTCGATGGCTTCCAGAAGCTGCGCGGCGACGCGCCGGTCAAGCCTGTGCCCTGGCAGGCACCCGGCAGCCAGGCGGCAGCACCTGCTGCACCGGCGGCTTCGTCAGCCACAGCACCGGCGGCGTCGGCGCCCGCCAGTGCGGCATCCGGCGCAGCGCGTTAAGGAGCCGGCGTCATGGCAAAATTTTTCATCGACCGCCCCATCTTCGCGTGGGTGATTGCACTGTTCATCATGGTGATGGGCGCAGTGGCCATCACCCAGTTGCCGATTGCCCAGGACCCGCCGGTGGCGCCGCCATCGATCGTGATTTCGGCCTCCTACCCCGGCGCCTCGGCCAGGACGCTGGAAGAGAGCGTGATCTCGGTGATCGAGCAGGAAATGAACGGCTCGCCCGGCCTGATCTACATGGAGTCGGTCGCGCAGGCCAATGGCACTGGCCAGATCACGCTGAGCTTCCAGCCCGGCAGCAATGCCGACCTGGCCCAGGTGGATGTGCAAAATCGCCTGTCACGCGCGACGCCGCGTCTGCCTTCGGCGGTGACGCAACAGGGCGTGCGCGTGGACAAGTCACGCAGCAACTTCCTGCTGTTTGCCATCCTCTCGTCGGATGACCCGGCCTGGGACCCGGTGGCGCTGGGCGACTACGCGTCGCGCAGCGTCGTGCCCGAGCTGCAACGCCTGCCCGGCGTGGGCCAGGCGCAGCTGTTCGGCACCGAGCGCGCCATGCGCATCTGGATCGACCCGGCCAAGCTCATGGGCTTCAACCTCTCGGCCGCAGAAGTGACCGCTGCCATCCGCGCCCAAAACGCACAGGTATCCGCGGGTGAGATCGGCAGCCTGCCCAACGTCGCGGGCCAGGGCATCGCCGCCACCGTGGTGGTCAGCGGCCAGCTCTCCAGCATTGAGCAGTTCGGCAACGTGGTGCTGCGCGCTAGCGCCGACGGCTCCACCGTGCGCCTGAAAGACGTGGCCCGCATTGAATTGGGCGCCCAGACCTACGCCACCTCGGCACGGCTGAACGGCCAGCCCTCGACCGGCATCGGCGTGCAGCTCTCGCCCTCAGGCAACGCGCTGGCGACCGCCAAGGCGGTGCGCACCAAGATGCAGGAACTGGAACGCTTCTTCCCCAAGGGCATGAAGTGGACCATTCCGTATGACAGCTCGCGCTTTGTCGACATCTCCATCCGGCA
>JAURXG010000585.1 GCA_030654555.1 Aquabacterium sp. | reverse complement strand
GGCAACTGCACGGTCAGCTGCATGCTGATGGGCGTGGGCGCGCTCTACAAGGCTGGCCTGGTCGAGTGGATGAGCACCCAAACCTACCAGGCCGCCAGCGGCGGCGGCGCGCAGCACATGCGCGAGTTGCTGACGCAGTACGGCACGCTGAACGCATCGGTCAAGCACCTGCTCGACGACCCCAAGAGCGCCATCCTCGAGATCGACCGCCAGGTTATCGCCACCCAGCGCGGACTGAGTGCGGCGGAAACCGCCAACTTCGGCGTGCCGCTGGGTGGCTCGCTGATCCCCTGGATCGACAAGGATCTCGGCAACGGCATGTCCAAGGAGGAGTGGAAGGGCATGGCCGAGACCAACAAGATCCTCGGCCAGGGCGAAGGCTTCGGCTCGGCCGCGGTGCCGGTCGTTGGGTTCTGCGTGCGCGTGGGCGCGTTGCGCTGCCACAGCCAGGCGCTGACCTTCAAGCTCAAGAAGGACGTGCCGGTGGCCGATGTGGAGGCCATGATCGCCGCCGACAACGCCTGGGTGAAGGTGGTGCCCAACACCCGCGAGGCGACGATTCGCGACCTGACCCCGGTGGCGGTGACCGGCACGATGACGATTCCCGTCGGCCGCATCCGCAAGCTGGCGATGGGCCCCGAGTACCTGGGCGCCTTCACCATCGGCGACCAGTTGCTGTGGGGCGCGGCCGAGCCGCTGCGCCGCATGCTGCGCATCCTGATCGAGGCTTGAGCTTGCCGAGCGTCGAGGCCGCCCCCGCCACCGCCTGCCGGTGCGGAGTGGCCTCGTTGCCACATGGCAACATACCGACACCGATGGAAACCAGATGGCGGGCGCAGCTGCAATGTCAGGCAACACATGAGCTTGTCAGCCTATCTGCTTGATGTTATTGTGGTTTCTGGCATTTCACGTGAGACCATCGCGTTGAGACTGCATTTGGCTTCGTATCCGGGCGCCTTGCCGGGACCTGAGAATCGCCCCTGGCAGCGGGCCCGTTGCGGGCCCGCTGGTGCTGTTGTGGAGACGCCTTGAAAAACCGCCCCTACCTTGCTGGCCGCACCGCGCTGGCGTTGGCCGCGCTCGCGGCGCTCGGCGCTGCGCCGTTCCATGCCCAGGCGCTGGGCCTGGGCCGGTTGAATGTGCAATCCGCGCTCGGCGAGGGCATGCGGGCCGAGATCGACATCACCAGCCTGTCGGCCGAAGAAGCGGCCTCGCTGCAGGTGCGCATCGCGCCGCCCGAGGCCTACCGCGCCGCCGGAGTCGACTACAGCGCCGTGCTGTCGGTGGCGCAGGCCACGCTGGCGCGCCGCGCCGATGGTCGGCCCTACCTGCGCGTGACCAGCGATCGTGCGGTGCAGGAGCCGTTCATCGAGGTCATCGTCGAGGTCAATTCGTCGTCGGGCCGCCTGGTGCGCGAGTTCACGCTGCTGTTCGATCCCCCGGGCAGCCGCATGGCGCCCCCGGTGCAGGCCGCTGCGCCCGTGGCACCCGTGATTGGCGCTGCACCCGGCGCCGCACCTTCGTCGCCGCCCCAGGCGCCGGCGCCCGTG